>JALRFN010000111.1 GCA_023268425.1 Burkholderiaceae bacterium
CTCAGCAGCGCGCAGCGCGCCGCAGGCCAACACGCGGCCAACGCCGTCGACTTGGCCTCGGTCACCGACGGCCTGAGCGCCGAGCGCGAGCAAGGCATCACCATCGACGTGGCCTGGCGCTACTTCTCGACGGCGACACGCAAGTTCATCATCGGTGACAGCCCTGGACATGAGCAGTACACGCGCAACATGGTCACAGCCGCCTCGCAAGCCGAGGCCGCGGTGGTTTTGGTTGACGCCACCAAGGTGGATTGGCAACTGCCGCTTCCGCAACTGTTGCCACAGACCCGTCGTCACAGCCTGTTGGCGCGCTTGCTGCGCGTGCCTCATGTGGTGTTTGCGGTCAACAAGCTGGACGCTGTTTCCGAGCCCGCACTGGCCTTTGCGCACATCCGCGCGGCGCTACAGCAATTCACGCAAGACGCAGACTGGCCTGATTTGCATGTCTTGCCCATCTCGGCACTGAAAGGCCACAACGTCGTCGACGCCACCCCCGGTTGGGCGGGCTACGACGGCCCCAGTTTGCTGCAGTGGCTGGAACGTTGCAGCCCGGCGATCGAGCCCGGCGCTGACGCGCCGGCGCATTTCAGCGTGCAGTGGGTCGAGAAACAGCACGACCTGGCCGAGACTGCGCATGCTCGTCGCATCTTGTGGGGCCGTGTGCTGCAAGGCAGTTTGCGCGTGGGTGATCGCTTGCGCATCAACGACGGCGTTCAAGCGCAAGTTGCCAGCCTGCGTCACGTGCGCGGCCACCTAGACGCCGCCCACGTCGCCACGCCCGGCGACGCGCTCGGCGTGGTCTTGGACGCCGAACGCGATGTCTCACGCGGTGACGCCCTGCTTGGCCTTGACACGCCAGAAGCCTTGCGCGAGTTCGATGCCACCGTGGCCTGGCTGGACACACAAGCCCTGTCCGTGGGGCGCAGCTATTGGGCCTTGCACGGTCACCGCTGGGTCAAAGCCAAAGTACAGGCGATACATCACCAAGTGAACATTGAAACGCTGAAAAGCGAAGCCACCGAGACCTTACAAGCCAATGCAATTGGGCGCGTGCGCCTCAAACTGCAAACGCCCCTGCCCGTGTTGCCGTTCACAGCCTCGCGAGCCCTGGGTCGCCTGATTTTGGTCGACACCGCGACACACGCCACCGCAGCGGCCGTGTTGGTCGACTGAATGCCTGAGTCACCAAACCCACGCAATTCTTGATCCCGCGCAAGGTCTCGCCGCCGCCTCAGCGGCGGCTGGGCCTCGACCGCTTAAAATCCGTTTTTTCGTTTTGACCACCCGTAGCCACCATGACCCACGTCGTTACCGAAGCCTGTATCCGTTGCAAATACACCGACTGTGTGGACGTGTGCCCCGTGGATTGCTTCCGCGAAGGCCCCAACTTCCTGACCATCGACCCCGACGAATGCATCGACTGCGCCGTGTGCATTCCCGAGTGCCCGGTCTCGGCCATCTACGCGGAGGAAGATGTGCCCAATGACCAGCAGCACATGATCAAGCTCAACGCCGAGCTGTGTGAGCTGGACTGGCCGACCATCACCCGCCGCAAAGACCCCCTGCCCGACGCCGACGCATGGAAAGACCGCACGGACAAACTGAGCGAACTCGTGCGTTGATGGTCGTCTCAGACGCGGGTGGTGGCTCGACCATGACTTGCAGACCGACACCGCACCCCGGCCACCGCGCCGGGGTCTTTGCTTGTGGAGCCCCAACATGACCGCCGCCGCGCCGACAGAAACCGACGTCCTCATCATCGGCGCTGGCCCGGCAGGACTGTGGGCCGCGTTTGAACTGGGACTGCTGCAGTGCGAGGCGCACATTGTCGACGCCTTGCCCATGGCGGGCGGACAAGTCGCCCAACTCTACGGCGACAAACACATATACGACATACCCGGCAACCCCCGCTGCACCGGGCATGAACTGGTGCAAAACTTGCTGCAACAACTTCGCCCATTGGATGTTCCCATCCACTTGGGCCAAACCATCGGTGGCTTGCAAAGACAAGGACAACACCTGCTGGTCAGCAGTGCCTCACAGCGCTGGCGCTGTCGTGCCTTGGTGATTGCCGCCGGTGTGGGCGCATTTGTGCCGCGCAAACTGCGGGGCATCGACTTCAGTGCCTTAGAAGGCCAAAGCGTGCGCTACCACGCGCCAGAGGGCGAATGCACAGGTAAGCGCTGCGCCGTGTACGGCGGCGGTGAACAAGCGCTGGCCGCCGCCGTGGCCTTGTGCCAGCGACAAGCCACGCAAGTCACCTTGATCTACCGACGCGATGTGTTGCAAGCCGAAGCCGACACGCTGGCCGCGTTCAGCGAGCTGCGCGAACAAGGCCGCATCGACGTCATCACCGCCACCGTCACCGGCTTTGTCGCCCGTGGCAGCCAGCTCATGGCCTTGGACCTGAGCCACCCCAACGGCAGCAGCAGTCGCCAACAAGTCGACGCCCTGTGGGTCATGGAAGGTTTGAGCAACCAACTCGGTGCCATCAGCGATTGGGGCTTGGCCATGACGCGCAAGCAAATCAACATCGACCCCCTCACCATGGCCACCAACGAAGCGCAGATCTACGCCATCGGTGACGTCATCCACACGCCCCACAAACGCAAACTCTTGGTGGGCGCTTTCCACGAAGCCACCCAAGCCGCTTACGCCATCGCTGACGCCCTCCACCCAGCCGGTTTGGGGCCGCAGGAATACACCAGCAGCAGCGCCAGACTCCAAAAAAAGTTGGCTCAGCCTTGAAGAAATCAAGGAAATGTGGCTATACTCTCGGTTTCCGTTCCCTGATAGCTCAGTTGGTAGAGCGACGGACTGTTAATCCGCAGGTCGCAGGTTCGAGCCCTGCTCGGGGAGCCAAAATCTAAGGGCCTCACAGCAATGTGAGGCCCTTTTGTTTTTGTGTCATCGGCTTGGCGACACAAAAAAAGTCGCGCCAGCAATGGGACAGCTCAGAAGCTCAGCCAACACACCGTTCGTGCATCACTGCCGTTTGCCCGTCGCTCAAGTTCGCGTCAGCTGCGTTCGATATCATGTCACCAACCCTGATATCGAAGAATTCAAAAAATGATGCTGACCTCGGCCCGAGCGAGCCAAGGCACGGTTTTAGCCGCTGTCTTTTTTTCTTTGTTCTTTGCGGCATACGGCGCGCAACTGCTGATTGACCCCTGGTTCAACTACGTGCCGGGTGTGGCGCTGGTTTATCTGCCCGCTGGCATCAAGTTGCTGGCCTTTGTGGTGGGCGGCGTCTGGGGCGCTTTGGGTTTGTTCGTGGCGGGCGTGCTCACCGTGCCGTTTGTGTTGCATGACTTGCACGCGCCGAGTGTTTACGAGGTTTCACGCACAGCCTTGTGGGTTGCAGCGCCCTACTTCACTTTTGTGTTGATCAAGCACTGGCGCGGCCTGAACGGCAACTTGGTTGGGCTCACACATGCGGACATTGTGCTGATCGGTGTGGGCACCACCGCCGCGAGTGTCATGACCAGCTTGGTTTACGACGCCATGTGGTTTGAGCGCGCTCCCGAGATGGTGCAATCGGCCATGCTGGCCATGGCTTTGGGCGACATCATCGGCATCGTGGTGGTGCTCAGCCTCACCCGGTGGGCGGTCTCGGCTTTTCGCCAAGCGTACCCCTCCAGGCTCTGAGCCATCACGGGCGCGACTGACGCGCAACCACCTGTGCCAAGCCCAGCGCCTGCGCTGCCGGCGAATCAAAGCGCGCCAAGTCACGCAGGAATTTCTCTCGCGCCTGGGGTGCGAGCAAGCGCCGCCCCATGGCCGCATCGAGCCGACCCCACTCTTTGGCCAAAGCCCGCGTCAGGCTGGGCGCCAACACGGGCAAGGCGCTGGACAAGATATCGGCCTCGCGAATCAAAGCCGCACGACACACAAACTGACTCAGTCGACACGCGCTCAGGGCTCGCGAAGCGGACTGGCGCAAGGTGGTGGGCTCGGTGGCCAGAATCAAGGCCTCGACTTCGGCTTGCGCCGATTGGCTGAGCGCCTGTGATCGCATCGCACGCAACACGCGGCGCGCACTGCGGCGCTCCAACTCAAAGGGGTATCGGTTACGCGTTCCAGGGTGCTCGGCATCGTGCCCGAGCATGGCCAGCAGCATCAAGGCTTCGCGCTGTTGCAAGGTGGTCGCCACTTGCCCTTCGTGTACGCGCTGGGCTTGCAGCAAAAACGTCAGGCTAACCAGTGTGTCGGCCGTGTGTAAACGGTTGTGATACGGGGGCTCGTGCGCCCCCATGCGCTGGCCGTGGCGCTCCATGTCTTGGGCCAACGCCAGTGCACAAGCGACCACCTTAGCCGCCGCACCACGCGGCGACACGCCACCAAGCCGTGCCACGCAGGCGCGCAGCACCACAGGCAAGCCTGGCCACGCGTGAGGCCACACTTGGCGCAGATTGTTGAAGCTTTGTTCTAAGGCGCGGAGTTGCATGAAAAAAGCCTCTGAGCTGGCTTGCAGCCTCAGAGGCCTTAGATTGTAGGTGCGGCAACCCCGCTGCTCTTGCGCGCAGAGGCTGCTGCGCCGCCGGGCGGGCTCAGTCCCAGCTCAAGTTGTTACAAGCTTCACACTCGTCTTTCAAAACACCCATCCAAACCAACAGCGCGTGCAACTTACAACCCAGGCAAATGCCCAAGACCGACTCCATCCACATGAAGCCCAGGCAAACCCAAATCAGACTGACTGGAATCCAGCGCGGCATGTAGTTGACCGTCTCTGGCAACAGTTCACTGCCCCAGACCGCGTTGACCCAATGCGCAAACGTGTCGGGGTTGAAAAACACCAAGCAAACCGAAATCAAACTCGCGCCAATCGACCAAGCAAAGCGCTTGGGCACCAGCGGTTTCCAGTACGGGCGGTGGCTACGCGCCAGCAGGGTCGCCAACCAAATGGTGGGCGAAAAACGCGCAGTGAAGGCGAACATGCCCGCGATCATCTCAAACAACGCGTAAAACAAAACTCCCGTCTGGAAGGAGTACTCGTAAGTGCGGCGGTAGGCCTCGACGTGATAAAGGATGTGGTCATCAAAGTCCGTGTCAAACGTGTCTTTGATGTAGTTGCCAGTGACCACCCAATGCGAGGTGAAGGCCACGTCGAACAAGGTCAGCCCCATGTACAGCGGGATGACCAGCAAAATGCCAGCACGAATGCGCACCGCCGTGTCGTTGATCCACTGCGGGTTTTCTTTGATGTCTCGAAACCAGAGGTGGCGCCACGTTTCTGCCAAGACCTGAATCGCCGCACGCAACATGCTTGTCTCCTGAGTGAGTTCCGCCCGACCACCGGGTCAAGCGGACACATTCATCCATCTATAAGCAAATAATTTTACGTCGATTGTTGTCTGGCGTGAATGCCCCAAAACCAGACCAATGTCCCGGCGCTGTCGCGCTCGCACGCCCGCCACACAGTGCTCAGCGCTCGGCGTCGTCCAAGTAACGTGCCTTGACTTTTTTGCCTTTGATCTTGCCGGCGTTGAGCTTGGCCAACGCGTGGGCCGCGTGGGCACGCGCCACCGCCACGTAGGTGGCAAAGTCGTTGATGTTGATCTTGCCCACCTGATCACGGGTCAAACCCGCTTCGGCACCCAGGGCACCCATGACGTCCCCGGGTCGAATCTTCTCTTTGCGCCCGCCTGCCAGTTGCAAAGTCACCATCGGGGCCAAGGGCACGCCGCCTGGCGCAGGGGACAGCGCGGACAGCGCCACCCACTCGGTCTCCCTGCCCTGCATCTCCTCAATGCGCCCGACGTAGCCCATCTCGTCCATGCTGACCAAAGAAACCGCCAAGCCCTGCGCCGCTGCGCGTCCGGTGCGTCCGACTCGGTGCACGTGCACCTCGGGGTCTGGAGTCACGTCCACGTTGATCACCGCGTCAATGTCACTCACGTCCAAACCGCGCGCGGCCACGTCGGTGGCCACCAAGACCGAGCAACTGCGGTTGGCGAACTGAATCAACACCTGATCGCGCTCGCGCTGGTCCAAATCACCATACAAAGCCAGCGCTTGCACGCCCTGCGCTTGCAGCACTGCCACCAAATCGCGGCACTGCTGCTTGGTGTTGCAAAAGGCCAGGCTGCTGCTGGGCTGGAAGTGCGCCAAAACCTGCCCCACCGCATGCAGGCGTTCGCGCTCATCGACCTCGACCATCAACTGGCGAATCTTCTCAGCGCCGTGCTGGCTGGCGACTTGCACCATCTGGGGCTCGCGCATGAAGCGCTTGGCCAGCGCCGCAATGCCATCGGGGTAAGTCGCTGAAAACAACAAGGTTTGGCGTTCGCTCGGGCAATGCGCCAACACCGCCGAGATGTCATCGACAAACCCCATGTCCAGCATGCGATCCGCCTCGTCCAGCACCGCGCACTGAACCCCAGACAGCGACAGCGAGCCACGGTCCAAGTGGTCTTGAATGCGCCCGGGCGTGCCCACCACGACGTCAGCCCCATAGGCCAAACTCTGCAACTGACCGCGCAGCGGCACGCCGCCGCACAGCGTGATCACCTTGGTGTTGGGCCGTGCGCGCGCCACCAAACGCAGCGACTGTGCCACCTGATCGGCCAACTCTCGGGTCGGACACAAGACCAGCGCCTGCACTGCGCCCGCCGCGTCGTCGCGCAGCCCATGCACCAGCGGCAAGGCAAAGGCGACGGTCTTGCCGCTGCCCGTGCTCGCTTGAGCAATCACATCGCGCCCTTGGAGGGTCAAGGGTAATGAAAAGAAGTGCATGGCACTCGACTAAGTGGAATCCAACGGTTTGGTCGCTTGATGAAGCCAAATTTTTACAATATTTAATAAATATGTGGGTACGCGTGAGGGTGTTTTAGAATATCC
>JALRFN010000113.1 GCA_023268425.1 Burkholderiaceae bacterium
AGCAAGCCGTCGCCTATTGGAAAACTTTGCACTCTGACGCCGACGCCCAGTTTGACGCGGTGGTCGAACTCAAAGCCGAAGACATTCAACCGCAAGTCACTTGGGGCACTTCACCCGAAATGGTGCTGGGTATCGATGCGCAGATCCCTGACCCTGACAAGGAAAAAGACGAGGTCAAGCGTGGCGCCATCGAGCGTGCTCTGACCTACATGGGCCTGCAACCTGGCAAAACCATCAGCGACATCACCATCGACAAGGTCTTCATTGGCTCGTGCACCAACAGCCGCATCGAGGACATGCGCGAGGCCGCAGCCTTGGTCAAAAAGCTGGGCCAAAAGGTATCCAAAAACGTCAAGCTGGCCATGGTGGTGCCCGGCTCAGGTCTGGTCAAAGAGCAGGCAGAGCGCGAGGGCTTGGACCAAATTTTCAAAGCCGCCGGTTTTGAATGGCGCGAGCCGGGTTGCTCGATGTGTCTGGCGATGAACGCCGACCGCTTGGAGCCGGGCGAGCGTTGTGCATCGACCAGCAACCGCAACTTTGAAGGGCGCCAAGGCGCAGGTGGCCGCACCCACTTGGTCAGCCCCGCGATGGCCGCTGCCGCTGCCATCCACGGCCACTTTGTTGACGTGCGCAGCTTCGCATAAGGGAAGAAACAGCCATGCAAAAATTCACCCTGCACAAAGGCTTGGTCGCGCCCATGGACCGCGCCAACGTGGACACCGACGCCATCATCCCCAAACAATTCCTCAAGTCCATTCGCAAGACTGGCTTTGGCCCCAACTTGTTTGATGAGTGGCGCTACCTGGACCAACCTGGGCAACCCGGCGTGCCCGAGTCTGACCGCAAACCCAACCCAGACTTCGTGCTCAACCAACCGCGCTACAAGGGCGCCAGTATTTTGTTGGCGCGCAAGAACTTTGGCTGCGGCTCCAGCCGCGAACACGCGCCTTGGGCGATCGACCAGTACGGTTTTCGCGCCATCATCGCGCCCAGCTTTGCCGACATCTTTTTCAACAACAGCTTCAAAAACGGCTTGTTGCCCATCGTCTTGCCTGAGGCCACAGTGGACATGCTGTTCAACGAAGTCCACGCCTTCCCCGGCTACGAGCTGACGATTGACCTGGAACGCCAGGTGGTGATTCGACCGCAGGGCGAAGAGATCCCGTTTGAAGTCATCGCGTTTCGCAAGTACTGCCTGCTCAATGGCTTTGACGACATTGGCCTGACCCTGCGCCACGCAGACAAAATCAAAGCCTTCGAGGCCGAACGCCTGGCCAAAATGCCCTGGTTGACGCACACCAGCATCAACGCATAAGGAACACCCAACATGACCCACAACATTGCCATCCTGCCCGGTGACGGCATCGGCCCCGAAATCGTTGCAGAAGCCGTCAAGGTGCTCAAGGCCTTGAACTTGCCCTTGGCCATGACTGAAGCGCCCGTTGGTGGCGCCGCTTATGACCTGCACGGCCACCCGCTGCCAGAGGCCACATTGAAGTTGGCGCAAGGCAGCGACGCCATTTTGTTTGGCGCGGTCGGCGACTGGAAGTACGACACCCTGGACCGCCCTTTGCGCCCCGAGCAAGCCATTTTGGGTCTGCGCAAGGCCATGGGCTTGTTCGCCAATTTCCGCCCAGCCATCTGCTACGAGCAGTTGGTACACGCCTCCAGCCTCAAGCCTGAATTGGTTGCTGGCTTGGACATCTTGATCATCCGCGAATTGACTGGTGACATCTACTTTGGCCAACCGCGCGGCCGCCGCGAAGCACCAGACGGTCACTTCCCCGGCGCCGAAGAGGCATTCGACACCATGCGCTACACGCGCCCCGAGATTGAGCGCATTGCCCGCGTGGCCTTCGAGGCCGCGCGCAAGCGCAACAAGCGCGTGACCAGCGTCGACAAAGCCAACGTCTTGGAAACCTTCCAACTGTGGAAAGATGTGGTCACCGAAGTCGCCAAAGACTACCCCGATGTGGCGCTGGATCACATGTACGTGGACAACGCCGCCATGCAACTGGTCAAAGAGCCCAAGCGCTTTGACGTGGTGGT
>JALRFN010000181.1 GCA_023268425.1 Burkholderiaceae bacterium
CCGCGCTGACGCCGCCCATGGTCGGGTCGGTCAACACGCTGATGTAGGGCAGCTCTTGCGCGGCCAAACGCGTCAGTGCGGCGTTGGTTTTGGCCATCTGCATCAACGACAACAAGCCCTCTTGCATGCGCGCACCGCCAGTGGCTGTGAAACACACAAAGGCGCACTTGCGGGCCAAGGCTTCTTCCACGCCACGCACAAAACGCTCGCCAACCACGCTGCCCATGCTGCCGCCCATGAAGTCAAACTCAAACGCGGCGGCGACGACGGGCTGACTCAAGACGCTGCCACTCATGACGACCAAGGCATCGGTCTCTTGTGTGGCGTTCAGCGCTTCTTTGAGGCGTTGGGGGTATTTGCGGCTGTCTTTGAATTTCAGCGCATCGGTGGGCATGACTTGTTGGCCGATTTCTTCACGCCCATCGGCATCCAAGAACATGTCCAAACGCGAGCGCGCATTGATGCGGTGGTGGTGGCTGCAGTGCGGGCAGACGTTGTCGTTCTTGGCCAAATCGGTTTGGTACAGAACGGCATCACAGCCCAAACACTTGGTCCACACACCCTCTGGCACGCCGCGTTTGGCCGCTGCGTTTTCGCGGTGTCCCAATTTGTTGGGGATCAGTTTGCTCAACCAAGACATGGCGGTTCTCCCTGTGGCGCGTCAAGCGGCCAATTGATCGAGGGCTTGTCGCACCTCTTGAATGAAGGCTGCAACGGCAGCGATGCCGACCGTCGCGTTTTGACCTTGTAGCAGTTGGATGATTTTCGTGCCAATGATGACCGCATCGGCCTGGGCGCCCACGGCTTGGGCCGAGGCCGCATCGCGAATGCCAAAGCCCACGCCCAGTGGCAGCTGGATGTGTTGGCGAATGCGCGGCAGCATGGCGTTGACCGCGTCGACATCGAGGGCGCCCGAGCCAGTGACGCCTTTGAGGGACACGTAGTACACGTAGCCGCTGGCGATGCGGCCGACATGGGCCATGCGTTGTTCCGTGGACGTGGGCGCGAGCAAAAAGATCAAGTCCATGCCCGCAGCGCGCAGCGCGGCGGCGAAGTCTTCACACTCTTCCGGAGGGTAGTCCACAACCAATACACCGTCCACGCCTGCAGCCGCGGCATCGCGCACAAAGGCGCCTGCGCCGTGTTGGTGGTCGTATTGCTCAACCGGGTTGGCGTAGCCCATCAAAACCACTGGCGTCTGCGCGTTTTGCTGGCGAAACGCCCGCACCATGTCCAGCACCTGCACCATGCCTACGCCCAGTGCCAGCGCGGCTTCGCCGGCTTGTTGGATCACCGGGCCATCGGCCATGGGGTCAGAAAAGGGCACCCCCAACTCGATGATGTCGGCGCCGGCGCCAACCATGGCGTGCATCAATTCTGGGGTGATGTCGGCTTTGGGAAAACCGGCGGTCACATAGGGGATGACGGCCTTGCGCTGCTGCGCAGCTAAGGCTTGGAGTGTTGTTTCGATGCGGCTCATTTGTAGACCTCGACCACGGATTGGCCTTTGACGGTGTTGCCCTGGCAGCTGGGTCGGCAGAAGAAGTCCGCTCGGCTCAAATCAGCGACCGTGCCAATGTCTTTGTCGCCTCGGCCGGAGAGGTTGACCAAGATGATTTGGTCTTTGCGCATGCTTGGCGCCATTTTCATGGCGTGGGCCAGCGCATGGCTGGACTCCAGCGCGGGGATGATGCCTTCCGCTCGGCACAGGTGGTGAAAAGCCTTCAAGGCCTCATCGTCGGTGACGCCCACGTACTCGGCGCGGCCAATGTCGTGCAGCCAGGCGTGTTCGGGGCCGACACCAGGGTAGTCCAGGCCGGCGCTGACCGAGTGGGTCTCGGTGATTTGGCCGTTGCTGTCTTGCAGCAAGTAGGTGCGGTTGCCATGCAAGACCCCCGCGCTGCCGCGGCTGATGGATGCGGCGTGGTGACCGCTGTCCAGCCCTTCGCCTGCGGCTTCTACGCCGATCAAGCGCACATCGTCGTGGGGAATGTAGGGGTAGAAGATGCCCATGGCGTTGCTGCCGCCGCCCACGCAGGCGACCACGGCGTCGGGTTGGCGTTGGGTCATCTGCGGCATTTGCTGCAGGCACTCGTTGCCGATCACGCTTTGGAAGTCGCGCACCATCATGGGGTAGGGGTGCGGGCCAGCGACCGTGCCAATGATGTAGAAGGTGTTCTCGACGTTGGTCACCCAATCGCGCAGGGCTTCATTCAGTGCGTCTTTGAGCGTTTTGCTGCCCGACTCCACGGGCACCACCGTGGCGCCAAGCAGCTTCATGCGGTAGACGTTGGGGCTTTGGCGTTGCACGTCTTCGCTGCCCATGTAGACCACGCACTCCAGGCCGTAGCGTGCGCAGATGGTTGCCGTGGCCACGCCGTGTTGCCCGGCGCCAGTCTCGGCGATGATGCGTGGCTTGCCCATGCGCTTGGCCAGCATGGCTTGGCCGATCACGTTGTTGATTTTGTGCGCACCGGTGTGGTTGAGGTCTTCGCGCTTGAGGTAAATTTGCGCGCCGCCCAGCTCAGCGCTGGTGCGTGCGGCGTGGTAGATCGGGCTGGGGCGGCCGACGAAGTGCGCCAGCTCGTATTGAAACTCAGCAATGAATTCGGGGTCGTGCTGGTAGCGCGCGTAGGCTTCGGTGAGTTCGTTGATGGCGTGGGTCAGCGTTTCGCTGACGAAGTTGCCACCGTAGGGGCCGAAATGGCCCCGCGCATCGGGTTGTTGGTAATCCATGGTGTTTCGCTTTGGCGAGGGGATTCGGCTGAACCGCCTGAATCGAGGTCAAGGGGGGCAGGTTTCAGTGGGCTTGCCTAACGGCGTGCACGAAAGCCTGCATTTTGGCGGCGTCTTTGATGCCTTTGGCGTTTTCAACGCCCGAACTGACATCCACCGCCCAGGGTTTGACCAGGGCGATGCCATCGGTCACGTTTGCAGGTGTGAGTCCACCAGACAAAACGAGCCGAGTGTTGGCGTTTAGTTGCGGCTGTGACCAATCGAATGCTGCCCAGTTGAATCGGTGCCCGCCGCCGCCAAACGCCTCAATTTTGGCGTCCAGCAGCACGGCCATGGCTCCTGAGAAATCCTGCACGTATTTTAAGAGGTCAAAGTCTCCGTTGTCTGGGATGCGCGCCGCCTTCATGTAGGGGCGGCCCCATTGGGCACATGCCTCAGGGCTTTCGTCGCCGTGGAATTGCAAGGTGGCGTTGGGTACCGCACGCAATCCCGCCTCAATTTCGGCTGCATCGGCGTTGACGTAAAGCAGCACGGGCGTGACGAAGGCGGGCAGCTGTTGACTCAGGTGACGCAGCGTCTCCAAGTCCAAGTGGCGCGGACTTTTGGGGTATTGGACAAAGCCCAAAGCATCGACGCCCAAGGCCACAGCGTCGTGCAAGTCTTGGGGGCGGGTGATGCCGCAAATTTTGATTCTGGTGTGCATGGGGCCCAAGCATAGCGCCCCTGGCGGTTACAGCGGCAACCAATCAAATGCGGGTGTGCGCTCAGGCAAGCCCCAATGCGGGTCATAGACTGGACCCAAGAAATACAGGCCGTCAGGTGCAAAGGTGGGGGCGGCAGCGTCGCGGTTGCGCGCAGCGATGACCTCAGTCATCCAAGCGGGGGCCTGTCGCCCTTGGCCGATGGCGATCAAGCAACCCATGATGTTGCGGATCATGTGGTGCAAGAACGCATTGCCCTCAAAGTCAAAGCGCCAGTAAGCGCCTTTGCGCGAGATGTCGACTTTGAACAGCGTTTTGACGGGTGAGTCGGCCTGGCACTCGCTGGATCGAAACGACGAGAAGTCGTGTTCTCCCAGCAGGGCTTGCGCGGCGGACTGCATGGCGGCGCCATCCAAGGCCTGAAACACCCAGCCGACGCGCCCCGCTTCGAGCGAGGGTCGCATGGCAGATTCCATGACGATGTAGGCATAGCGGCGGCGGCGAGCGCTGGCGCGGCAATGGAAGCTGTCGGGCACCGCTTGTGCCCATTGGACGGCGATGTCCGCTGGCAAGAAGCGGTTGCTCCCGCGCATCCACGACATGGGCGGGCGTTGCAGCGTGGTGTCAAAGTGCACAACTTGCATCAAGCCGTGTACGCCGCTGTCCGTGCGTCCGGCGCAAAGGGTGTGGATGGTCTCTGAGGCGGCGAAAGCGCTCAGTGCGCGATCCAAGTGGTCTTGCACCGTGCGGCCACTGGGTTGGCTTTGCCAACCGTGGTAATGCTGGCCGAGGTAAGACACCCCGAGCGCCATGCGTTGGCGTGGGCTGGTGTCGCTCAGATGCGCTCCAAGAAGGCTTTGGCGTTGTCTTGGATCATCGGATCTGCAGAGGTCAATGCCTCCTCGGCCAGCGCACGAGCGCCTTCGCTGTCACCGTTGCGCAGTTTGGCCTTGGCTTGCTCCAACAGCGTCGCCTCACTCGGTGGTGCCTCCGCCTCTGTCGAGGCGGGCGCGTCCAAATCGGGCAGGTCGAGGTCCACATCGGGCAACAAGGCGCTGAGTTCACGTGGTTGCGCCTCGCTGGACTCGGGGTCCAAGACAGGGAGTTCATCCTCGTCACGCAGTGCGGGCAGCGCATGGTCGTCGTTGGCGACTTCGGCCGCTTCGTTCAAGGCGCTGGACTCTGCGGGCTTGGGGGCTTGTGAGCGCCGCAGCCACACCCACAAAGCCAGCAGCAGCAACAAGCCCCCGACAACAGGCAGTAGCCACGGCTTGGCCTTCATCTGAGTGATCCACTGGGGCTCTTGGCCTGCCGCGACATTGGCATTGACCGTTGGCATGGCCTTGGCCGAGTCACTTGCCTCGGTGCTTGCGGCAGTGGCAGCGCTCCCGCTCTCCGTGGCTGTGCCGGCGGATCCCGAAGCTTTACCCGAGGCCGCCTGGGGCAAAGAAGCCGCGAGGTCTTTCAAAGCCTTGATGTTCTCGGCCAGTTCACCCTGGCGTGCTTTCGCTGCGGAGTTGGCCTTCTCAGCAGCCAAAGCCGCATCTTGGCGGTTGGCTTGGCCGTTGGTCAGGGCCAAACGGTCACCCTGGGGCGATTGAGCGCCGCCGCTGACCGCGTTCTCGACTTGACCGCTGCGAGGGTCCGTGGGGTCTTGCGCGGTGCGTGCGCGCTGCGCCAAGGCCCGACGATAGGCGTCGAAGTCTGCCATTTGCGTTTCGATCAGGCGCTGGGCCTCTTGCGCATCAATGGCCAAAATGTCGGCGCGATTGGGCAGGCGCAGTTGCGCGCCAGTGCGAACCAAATTCACGTTGTCGCGAATGAAGGCCTTGGGGTTGGCGCGCTGCGTGGCGATCAAGCGCTGTGCCATGGTGCCCACGCCATAGCGGTGCGTGATCATCAACTCGCTGAGCGTGTCTCCCTGCACGACGGTGACTGGCGCTTGAATGGCTTTGGCCGCAGCGGGTGCTGTGGGTGTTGCCGCTGAAGCGGTCGCCGCAGTGGTCGCGGGTGTTGCAGCCGTTTCGGACTGGGTGCCCGGGGCGTCCAGCAACACCACGAATTGTTGATGGGCTTGGCCGTTGGCCCATTGGACTTCCAGCAGCAAATCCAGCACCGTCGCTTGGATGGCTTGTGCCGTACTGATGTCCACAACAGCGGTTTGACCAGCGCCTGGCTTGATCTGGATGTTTGCTTTCGACAGCGCTTCGGGGCGATCCAGGGACGCAGCCTGGTAGGCTGCGCTGGGACTGATGCGCACCTGCAAGGTCGACAGGTCTTGGGTGCGCACATCGGTCAGCGTGACTTGGGCGTGAAGAGGCTGCCCCAAGGTGGACAGTGCGCGCAGGCCTTGGATCTCAACCGCTTGAACATGCGACCAGAGGGCCAGACTGACGGCACCCAACGCCACAGCGTGGGGACGTGGAGCAAACCGGACGGATGTGGGTGCGGCGTGAGGTGGCATGGCTGGCCCTGTCGTTAATTCTTTCGTGCCCATGTTAGCAGCATCAAATCAGATCAGTACCCGGCTGCACGCCGTGGCGTGAGCAGCCGGGTTGACGTTGCGCCTCAGGCCTCAAGCAAGATGCGCAGCATGCGGCGCAGTGGTTCTGCCGCACCCCACAGCAACTGGTCGCCAATGGTGAAGGCGCCAATGTACTCGGGGCCCATGGCCAGGGTGCGGATGCGGCCCACCGGGATGGTCATGGTGCCGGTCACCGCCACGGGCGTGAGGTCGCGCATGGTGGCCTCGCGGGTGTTGGGCACGACCTTGGCCCAGGGGTTGTCGGCCGCGATCATGGCTTCGATGTCGGCGGGCGCGACCGACTTCTTCAGCTTGAAAGTCAGGGCTTGGCTGTGGCAGCGCATGGCGCCCACGCGCACGCAGTAGCCGTCAACCGGGATCGGCGCGCTGCCAAAGCCTTCGCCCAAGCCCAAAATTTTGTTGGTCTCAGCCATGCCTTTCCACTCTTCTTTGGATTGGCCGTTGCCGAGGTCTTTATCGATCCAAGGAATCAAGGAGCCACCCAGCGGTACACCAAAGTTGGCGGTTTCGTCGCCAGAGAGGCCGCGTTGTTTGGCGATGACTTGGCGGTCGATTTCCAAAATGGCGGACTTGGGGTCGTCCAACAAAGGCTTGACTTCGGCATTCAGGGTGCCGAATTGCGTCAGCAGTTCACGCATGTGTTGCGCTCCACCACCAGAAGCCGCTTGGTAGGTTTGCGTGCTCATCCACTCGACCAGACCGGCCTTGTACAAGGCGCCCACACCCATCAACATGCAACTGACCGTGCAGTTGCCGCCGATCCAGTTTTTGCCGCCTTTGCTCATGGCGTCTTTGATCACGGGCATGTTGACCGGGTCCAGCACAATGACCGCGTCGTCGTTCATGCGCAGACTGGAGGCCGCATCAATCCAATGGCCGCTCCAGCCAGCCGCGCGCAATTTGGGGAACACCTCGTTGGTGTAGTCGCCGCCTTGTGCGGTGACGATGATGTCGCAACGCTTGAGCGTCTCGATGTCGTGTGCGTCTTGCAGCTGCGTTTCGTTTTTCGCCATCGCAGGGGCTTGGCCGCCAGCGTTGGAGGTGGAGAAAAACAGCGGTTCAAACAGATCGAAATCGTTTTCCGCTTGCATGCGATCCATCAAGACCGACCCGACCATGCCGCGCCAGCCGACCAAACCCACCAACTTGCTCATGTGTTGCCCTTTCAATGCGTGAATGCGATTGACCTGGGCTGTCGTTCCGGCTCGTCTTGGCCGGTGAGGGACGCACGACGAGCTGGGCCGAATCAGCCTTTAATGGTCGTCGTGGTGATGTTTGCGCGCAAGGCCACGCCCGCACCGCTGTACGCACAGTGTGTGAGGTGTGTGGGGCTTGTAGAGCGCAACATAGCCGCGTATTGTAGGTCCTAGCCTGAGCGGAGACTGACGTTTGTGTGGTGTTTGCCACGCGGGCGTTGTCGCGCCATCATGGCTGTATCCAATAGGGAGATGAACAATGAGCAGCAGTCGTGGTTTTGGCTCGGGTCTGCGCCGCGCGGCGGTCTGGGGTCTGTTGTGGCTGTGTGCGGGCAACGCCTGGGCCTGGTCTTTGCGAGGCGTGCACCGCATCGTGGCGCAAACCCGCGAAGGACAGCGCGTGGACTTGGGGCTGGTCGAATTCACGCCCAGCGCAGGCGGCAGCTTTGCCTTCAAGTTGTCTTGGTTGCGTGAACCGTTTGAGGACTATTTTTTGTCAATGCGCGAGTTCAAGTGTTTGAACGGTGGCAACGAAGTCACTTGCCGCGTGCCCTACCCCTATCGCCAACCCGCGACGGTGCGCGAGGGCGATTGGCGCTGGCTGGAACACAGCTTGCTGTTCATGTTCAAAGCACCTAGAGACTTTGGCGCTGACTTGCGCAATGGCCTTTACTTTCGCCTGAGCCTGACGCCCGAGGGCTTGAAGGGGCTGCCGCAGGCGATTGACTTGAACCACATCAGCGCGCCGCCTGAGCGCCTGGATGTGCCACCTTTTGAAGACAGCCTGTGCGACGACATCGAGCCCGGTGCCCGTTGGTTGGATCAGTTGTGGATTTTGTGAGGCCAAGCGACACCGGCAACCGACGAAAAAAAGCCACAGCGTTCAGCTGTGGCTTTGGCTCGGGTCAGTGCGGCTTCAGAGCGCTGCGACCACCGCGTCGCCCATTTCGACAGTGCTGACTTTGGTCGTGCCTGCGCTGTGGATGTCTGCTGTGCGCAAGCCTTGAGCCAAGACTTTTTGCACCGCCGCTTCGATCTGCGCAGCGGCTGACTCTTGCCCTAAGCTGAAGCGCAGCATCATCGCCGCCGACAAAATGGTCGCCAAGGGGTTGGCAATGCCTTTGCCCGCAATGTCTGGCGCGCTGCCGTGGCTGGGTTCGTACAAACCTTGGTTTTGGCTGTTCAAACTGGCCGAAGGCAACATGCCGATGGAGCCCGTGAGCATGGAGGCTTCGTCCGACAAGATGTCGCCAAACATGTTGCCGGTGACCACCACGTCAAAGCGCTTGGGTTCTTTCACCAACTGCATGGCAGCGTTGTCCACATACATGTGATCCAAAGCGACGTCGGGGTATTGCAGGCCGACTTCGGTGACCACATCCTTCCAAAATTGGAAGGTCTCCAGCACATTGGCTTTGTCCACGCTGGTGACGCGCTTGTTGCGCTTCTGCGCGGCTTGAAAGGCCACGTGTGCGATGCGCTCGATCTCGGGTTTGGAGTAGCGCATCGTGTCATACGCTTCCTCCGCGCCGGGGAAGTGCCCATCTGTCGCAGTGCGACGGCCACGGGGCTGGCCAAAGTAGATGTCACCCGTCAACTCGCGGATGATCAAAATGTCGAGACCGGCGACCAACTCTGGCTTGAGGCTGGATGCGTGAGTCAACTGTTCGTAACAAATCGCGGGACGAAAGTTGGCGAACAAGCCCAACGCCTTGCGCAAACCCAAAATCGCCTGCTCAGGGCGCAAGGGGCGATCCAGCGTGTCGTATTTCCAATCGCCCACAGCGCCAAACAAGATCGCATCGCTTTCTTGTGCAAGCTTGAGCGTGGCTTCGGGCAGAGGATGGCCACTGGCTTCGTAAGCGGCGCCACCCACAGGCGCGCTCGACATCTCCAGTGGCAGCTTCATGGCTTTGAGCACCTTGACAGCCTCATCGATGATTTCGGGGCCGATGCCGTCGCCCGGCAGAATTGCAATTTTTTTCATGGTGTCGGTGTTGTCTATGGGTCTGCAGTCAGATCACATCGTGTGGGCGAGCCAAGGCTTGGTGGCCAAGCGCTGAGACTCGTAGGCTTTGATCTTGTCGGCGTGGCGCAAGGTCAAACCAATGTCATCTAAGCCGTTCAGCAAACAGTACTTGCGGAATGCCTGCACGTCGAACGAAATCTCTTCACCTTGGGGCCGCACCACCACTTGGCGCTCCAAGTCAATCGTGAGCTCGTAGCCGGGAAAGGCCTGCACTTCGTTGAAGAGGGCATCAACCGTGGACTCGGGCAGCACGATGGGCAACAAGCCGTTTTTGAAACAGTTGTTAAAGAAGATGTCCGCAAAACTTGGCGCAATCAGCGCCCGAAAACCGAACTGGTCAATGGCCCATGGCGCGTGTTCGCGTGATGAGCCACAGCCAAAGTTCTTGCGCGCCAACAAAATCGATGCGCCCTTGTAGCGCGGTTGATTCAGCACAAAGTCGGGGTTGGGCTTGCGGCTCGCTGGGTCTTGGCCAGGCTCGCCGTGATCAAGATAGCGCCACTCATCAAACAAGTTTGGGCCAAAGCCAGTTTTGCGAATGGACTTGAGAAATTGCTTGGGAATGATCGCGTCGGTGTCGACGTTTTCTCGGTCCATCGGTGCGACCAAGCCTTTGAGCAGGGTGAATTTTTGCATTTGGGTTCCCCTTTAAGCGAAGGTGCGCACGTCCACAAAGTGGCCGTGGATCGCTGCAGCGGCTGCCATGGCAGGGCTGACCAAGTGAGTGCGTCCGCCATTGCCCTGGCGGCCTTCGAAATTGCGGTTGCTGGTCGAAGCACACCGTTCGCCCGGCTCGAGGCGGTCGGCGTTCATCGCCAAACACATCGAGCAGCCGGGCTGGCGCCATTCAAAGCCAGCAGCTGTGAAGATCTCGTGCAAGCCCTCACGCTCGGCTTGTTCTTTCACCAAACCGGACCCGGGCACGACCATGGCCAACTTGATATTGCTGGCCACTTTTTGGCCGAGCTTTTTGACCACAGCAGCGGCTTCGCGCATGTCTTCGATGCGGCTGTTTGTGCAAGAGCCGATGAACACCTTGTCGACGAACACATCAGTGATGGCTTTGCCCGGCTGCAGACCCATGTAGGTCAGCGCGCGCTCAATCGCAGCGCGTTTGTTGGGGTCTTTTTCTTTGTCTGGGTCAGGGATTGCGCCTTTGACATCGAGCACCATCTCGGGCGAGGTACCCCATGTCACATGGGGCAGGATGTCTTCGGCCTTGAGTTCAACGACTGCATCAAACTTGGCGTCAGCGTCGGAGTGCAAGGTCTTCCAGTACGCGACAGCTTGGTCCCACTCAACGCCTTGAGGTGCGAGTGGGCGGTTCTTCACATATTCGATGGTCTTCTCATCCACGGCCACCAGGCCTGCTCGTGCACCGGCCTCAATGGCCATGTTGCACACCGTCATGCGGCCTTCCATGCTCAGGCTGCGGATCGCAGAGCCCGCAAATTCAATGGTGTATCCCGTGCCACCTGCGGTACCGATCTTGCCGATGATGGCCAGCACCACGTCCTTGCCTGTCACGCCGGTGGCCAGCTTGCCGTCCACTTTGACCAGCATGTTCTTGGCCTTTTTGGCGAGCAAGGTTTGCGTGGCCATCACATGCTCAACCTCCGACGTGCCAATGCCGTGTGCCAGCGCACCGAATGCACCATGGGTTGAGGTGTGGCTGTCGCCACACACCACCGTCATGCCGGGGAGCGTCGCGCCGTTTTCAGGGCCAATCACGTGCACGATGCCTTGGCGCTTGGACATGAATGGAAAGAACGCGGCAGAGCCAAATTCAGCCATGTTGGCATCCAGCGTGGTGATCTGCTCTTTGCTGATGGGATCGGTGATGCCGTCGTAACCCAACTCCCAACCTGTCGTGGGCGTGTTGTGGTCGGCGGTTGCCACGATCGAGCTCGTGCGCCAGACTTTGCGACCCGCTTGGCGAATGCCTTCAAACGCCTGGGGGCTGGTCACTTCGTGGACCAAGTGGCGATCGATATACAAAATGGCGGTGCCATCTTCTTCGGTGTGAACGACGTGCTCGTCCCAGATTTTGTCGTAAAGGGTGCGTCCCATAATGAGTCCTTAATCGAATCGAACATTTTAGACGCTGTGCACCGTGCTCGCTGTGCCTCAGCCTGCAAACTTGAGCTTTGAAAGACAACATGAAACCCTACATCAGCATGGTCACACTGGGCGTTTTGGATGTCGCCCGTGCCGCTCGGTTTTACCGCGAGGGTCTGGGGTTCCCTCAGGTGGAGTCACCGCCTGAGGTGGCGTTCTTTAACCTGCATGGGAGCTGGCTGGGCCTGTACGGGCGCGCCGACATGGCGCAAGAGGGCGGTGTGCGCGCAGCACCAAGCGACGCCGGCTCGGCGACCACCTTGGCGCACAACGTCGCAAGCAGCCAAGCCGTGGATCAAGTCTTGGCCCAAGCAGAGGCGGCAGGTGCCACGGTCACGCGCCGCGGTCGCGCCATGGCTTGGGGCGGCTATTGCGGACACTTTGTTGACCTGGACGGCCACCTTTGGGAGGTCGCGCACAACCCGTTCATGGTGGTCGGCCCCCAAGTGGATTGATTGGCGCCAATGCGCGGCCGGGGGCCTTGACCCATTGGAGCGCCCACGAAAAAGCCCGCAGCAGCGGGCTTTTTGCGATCAACTGCACCAAAGTGCAGTGCGGTGCATCACTTGACGCTGCGAGCCTCGGCGCCGGTGAACAACTGGCGGGGACGGCCGATCTTGTACTCGGGGTCGCCAATCATTTCGTTCAATTGGGCGATCCAGCCAGAGGTGCGAGCCAAGGCGAAGATGCCGGTGAACAGGTTCACAGGAATGCCGATCGCGCGCTGGACGATGCCTGAGTAGAAGTCGACGTTCGGGTAGAGCTTGCGCTGTACGAAATAGTCGTCTTCCAGAGCGATCTTCTCCAAAGCCTTGGCCAGCTTGAACAGCGGGTCGTTTTCCAAACCCAACTCGGCCAACACTTCATTGCAAGTCTCTTGCATCAACTTGGCGCGAGGGTCATAGTTCTTGTAGACGCGGTGACCAAAGCCCATCAAGCGCACACCAGAGTTTTTGTCTTTGACCTGCTCCATGAACTCGCCCACCTTAGAGACGCCGCCCATGGCTTGGATTTCTTCCAACATGTTCAAGCAAGCCTCGTTGGCGCCACCGTGTGCAGGGCCCCACAAGCAAGCCACGCCAGCTGCAATCGCGGCGAAGGGGTTGGTGCCAGACGACGCGCACAAGCGCACCGTTGAGGTCGATGCGTTTTGCTCGTGGTCAGCGTGCAGGATAAAGATGCGATCCAACGCACGCTCCAACACGGGGTTGACTTCGTAGTCTTCGCAAGGTGTTGCGAACATCATGCGCAAGAAGTTGCCTGCATAGCTCAACTCGTTGCGTGGGTAGATGTAGGGCTGACCGATTTTGTACTTGTATGCCATCGCCACCAACGTGGGCATTTTGGCGATCAAGCGGATCGCGGCAATGCGGCGGTGCTCTGGGTTGTGCACGTCGGTGCTGTCGTGATAGAAGGCGGACATGCCACCCACCAAGCCCGTCAAGATCGCCATGGGGTGCGCATCGCGGCGGAAACCACGCAGGAAGAACTGCATTTGCTCGTTCACCATCGTGTGCTCATTCACCAACTTGTGGAACTGAGCGCGCTCGCTGTCGTTGGGCAACTCACCGTTCAACAACAAGAAGCAGGTGTCCAAGTAGTCGCAATTGGCGGCCAATTGCTCAATGGGATAACCGCGGT
>JALRFN010000274.1 GCA_023268425.1 Burkholderiaceae bacterium
AACTGCGCCAAAAAGACGCTGCTGCATTGACGGCTGAAGTGAAGTCTTTGCAAAAAGCTCACTTCGGTCTGCGCATGCAAAAAGGCACGCAGCAATTGAACAACACCGCTTCCTTGCGTCAAACCCGCCGCGCGATCGCTCGTGCCAAAACGGTTTTGACCGAAAAGCAAGCCGCTGAGTGAGGAGTGACACCATGACGGAATCGAAGACTTCCAGTGCACGTACCTTGGTGGGCAAGGTCGTGAGCGACAAACGCAACAAGACGGTGACCGTGTTGGTTGAACGCCGCGTGAAGCATGAGCTGTACAGCAAAATCATGATTCGCTCGAGCAAGTACCACGCGCACGATGAAAACAATGAATATCACATGGGTGATGTCATTGAGATCAGCGAAAGTCGTCCGCTGTCCAAGACCAAAACCTGGGTTGCGACCCGTTTGGTTGAAAAGGCAGCCTTGGTTTAATTGCCAAGTTTGTTCGATGAAAGCCGGCCACTCAGCTTTGAGTAGGCCGGTTTTTTTTCGCCGACTGACACCTACCAGATGCCACTAAGCCAGTTGTGGGCTTAGCGCGATCATGTTGCCAACTCCCAAAGTCGCGTGACAATGGCAGATTGATCCACCGACTGATTCAAAGGAAGACAGAGATGCTCAAAATCGGCGATGCGCTGCCCAAAACCACCTTGATGGAATTCGTTCAAGAAGACACCCCGGGCTGCGCTATGGGCCCTCAACCGGTTGATGTCGCAGCCGCAACGGCGGGCAAGACCATTGCTTTGTTTGCCCTGCCCGGTGCATTCACCCCGACGTGTTCAGCCAAACACGTGCCAGGTTATGTGGCGGCTTTTGACGAACTGCGCGCAGCCGGCGTTGATGAAATCTGGTGCGTGAGCGTCAACGACGCCTTTGTCATGGGCGCGTGGGCGCGTGACCAGGCTGCGGTCGGCAAAGTGCGCATGTTGGGTGACGGCTCTGCCGTGTTCACACAAGCCATGGGCCAAGTCTTGGACCTGACCAGCAAAGGCATGGGTGTGCGCTCGAATCGCTACTCCGCTCTGGTGCGCGATGGCGTCATTGCGACACTCAACGTCGAAGGCCCGGGCGCTTTCGAAGTCAGCGACGCGCAAACGATGTTGGCGCAAGCCAAAGCCAGCGCCTAAATGTCTGTATGCAGCGGCTAGGCTGATTGAAGCTTGGCCGCCAAATAGCGGGTGCCCGGCAAGGGGTTGTAGTAGTACGCATCGACCTCCTCGAAGCCGGCATCTCGATACAGTGCGCGGGCGGTCTCCATCTCGTCTAAAGTGTCCAGCAGCATGTGCGAGTAGCCGACAGCGCGCCCCGTGGCCATGATGCGATCCACCAGCATGCGACCCAAGCCAAAGCCACGGAAAGCGGGTGACACGTAGAGGCGCTTCATCTCACAGGCGTTGGGGTAGTCCACGTCTTGTATGGCGCGCAAGGCACAACAGCCGGCAGCGACACCATTGACGGTCGCGATGACCAGTGCTCCCAAAGGCGGTGCGTAATCGCCTGGCAAATCGGCCAATTCGCTCTCGAAGTTTTGAAAACCGAGGTCTACCTTTAGGGACGCGGCGTAAGCGCGCATCAAGGCTTTGGCTTGGGCGAGTTCGGCGGCGGATTGGACATCAACCAAGCCGATGTCTGCGGCAGGACAGTGCATGATGTCAAAGATTATGCCGGAGCACCTTCATGAAACCAGCAGCAGGACCATCGCCAGGCTGCAAAGGCCCAGAAGTAGCCCCAGCGCGCGCAACTTGGCCCCGTCACCACTGTCTGGGGCCGCTCGGCGCAAGACCTTGCGCCCATGAACCATAGCGGCCACCAAGGCCTCCCGACGCACCCAGGTGTAATAGCTCAGAGCCAACAGGTGCAGCGCAATCATGCCCAGCACCAACCACTGCCCTAGGCCATGGTGGTAGTTCGTGGCCAAGGCCGACCACTGCGCATCGACGCCTGCAGCCCAAGGTCCCGCGGTGGCGATCTCGTCATCGGCCACCAAACCCGTGAGCGCTTGCAACCCCACCAGAACAAGCAGACCCGCCGACGCCCAAGCACCACGCGGTGAATGCCCTGGGAACTCGGGTCTTGACTCGGCTGAGGCCGAGCGGCGCACCCGAGCCCACAAAGGCCAAGCAGCGAATCGCGACCAATGACCACCCACGAAACCCCAAGCCAGGCGCCAAAACAGCAAAGTGAGCACCGCGTAGCCCAAGCGCATGTGCCACTCCATGGCATTGCCGCCGGTGCGCGCCGTGATGACGGCCAGAATCACACTCAGTGCGAGTGACCAATGAAAGACGCGAAGAGGCAAATCCCATATGCGTTGTTCCGTCATCTCGACACTCCAAAATCAGTCAAACCTTGATCGGCTACGATGAATCACAGGTTCAATTGTGCGCCGATGAAAAAGCACAATGTTATGAGGGGAAGTGACGATGAAATCATTCAAATGGGCCTTGGCCCTTGGTGTCGGTCTGGCCATCACGCAAACGTCGTGGGCCCAGTTCAAAAACGATGAGGAGGCCGTCAAATACCGCCAGGGTGTGTTCACCGCCATCAAGGTGCACTACGGTCGCTTGGGCGCTATGGTCAAGGGCCAGGTGCCATTTGACGCCAAGCTGGCACAAAACGACGCGCAAGTGGTGCAGGTCTTGAGCGCCTTGCCATGGATGGGGTTTACGGAAGGCTCAGAGGGCATGTCTGAGCATGCGAAAGCTGAAATTTGGATGGAAAAAGACAAGTTTCAACAAGGTGCTCAGGCGCTGCAGAGCAAAACCGCCGATCTGCTGAAGGCCGCACAAAGCGGCAACTTGGACCAAATCAAGTTGGCCTTTGGCGCGGTCGGCAAGTCATGCAAAGCCTGCCACGACAATTTCAAACAGTGATGTGACGCTCAATGGTCGGCGCGCGGCGCCGCGCTGACCGTACCAACCAAGACCTCATCCTGCAACTTTGGGTAGCAGGTCGGTGATCAGCTGGTGCAAGGCTTCGAAGTCGGGGGCACCCACGTAACGTTTGACAATTTGGCCTTCCGTATTGAGCAAAAAACTCGTCGGGGTCAAACGCACATCGTCCCACGCTTTAGCCAGGGTGCCGCTTTGATCGTAGGCAACCTTGAAGGGCAGTTGGCGCGTCTGTGCGAAGCGCGCCACGTAAGCTGGGCGGTCGTACGACATTGCCACAGCAATGGTTTCAAAGCCACGCTCGGCAAACTGTTTGTAGGTCGCACTGAGCTCGGGCATTTCGGCCACACAGCTGGTGCAAGTCGTGGCCCAAAAATTCACCAGCACCACTTTGCCTTTGAGCGCTTGGGTGGTGAGGGTTTGTCCGTCCAACAATAAAAAAGTGGACTGGGGCGCTGCCGCAGGCTGGCTACATGCGCTGAGCCAAAAGGCGCAGACCATCGCCGCAAACCGCGGCAAGACAGAGCGGATGCGCGTCAGAGTAGAAAACATGGTGATGTCGTTGAAAAAGTCGAACCCGTGAGCTCTGAGGATTTAACCACAGCAAAGTTCACGACGTATCGACAAGGACACGCGCGGAATAGGCCTCTCTTCATCACGTGCGGCGCGGGATTGGCGTGGCACCAGGCCGCTGAGGCCAACGCGCATCCTTGCTGAGGTGGTTAAGGCGCGCTGGTTATGGCCGCGTGCCCGTTGTTTTGTTTCGCGAGGTGGCTGACGGGCGCATGGCCTCGCGCGCCAGCGCCAAACGTTGATCCAAATAAACGCCAAAAAAGTCAGGCACCGCCATGCCTTCCAGGCGTTCCGCCACTTCACGCCCTTGCGCGTTGAAAAAATACAAGGTGGGTGCGACGCGGTTTTTCCACAGCCGGCTGATTTCGCGCGGGGTCAACCACTGACCATCGAAATACTCGACCGGTACGCCGTCGGTGATGTCCAGTTGTAGGGCAATCAATTCGGTGCGCTGGTGCATGGGGGATAAATAGTTGGTGCGCACGACATCGCAGAAGGGGCAGCCTTTGAGCGTGGTCATGATCACCAACGGTAATCCGTTGTTTTGTGCAAACAAGGCACGATCACGCAAGGAGTGCGGTTGTTCGAGTTGCGGAGATGCCATGGTCAGCACAAAAAAGAGTGATCGCTCAGTTTACGCGATGGTGCCCTGTGCGCGGCTGGCTGCAATTTGCTGCGCCCCCCAACCCAAGACCTCTTGCAACACCTCGTCTGTGTGCTGCCCTACCAATGGCGGTGGGCGCAAGTGCTGAACCGGCGTTTGAGACAGCTTGATGGGGCTGGCCACCAATTGCAGATTGGCTTGACGCGGGTGGGACCACGTCTCCACCATGCCGCGAGACAGGACGTGAGGGTCGGCAAACACCTCCGCCATGTTGTTGACCGGACCGCAGGGCACATGCGCCGCATGCAGCGCAGCCAGCCACGATGATTTGCTGCGCGTGCGCATGACTGTTGCGAGCAAGGGCACCAAAACGTCGCGGTTGCGCACACGGTCGGCATTCAACACGAAGCGCGCATCTTCGGCCAGGTCCATGCGCTCCGCGACTTCGCAGAAGCGTCGATACTGCCCGTCGTTGCCGACCGCTAAGATCATGTGGTCAGCACTGCCGTCCGCGTGAGGTGCAACCTCAAAGACTTGGTAGGGCACGACGTTGATGTGCGCGTTGCCCATGCGCCCTGGCACTTGGTCGTGGTGTTGCCCATGAACCAAGTAGTTAGAGGCCAAGCCGGCCAACATGGCGACTTGGCTGTCGAGCAAAGCCAGGTCGATGTATTGGCCTTGTCCTGTGCGCTCAGCGTGGCGCAAAGCGGCAAGAATCGCCACGGTGGCATACATGCCGGTGAACAAGTCGGCAACAGCGACCCCAACTTTTTGGGGTCCCCCGCCGGGCAAGTCGTCGCGCTCCCCCGTGATGGACATCAAGCCGCCCAAGCCCTGAATTGCGTAGTCGTAGCCCGCACGATCGGCATAGGGTCCCGTTTGCCCAAACCCGGTGACCGAACAAATGACCAATGAGGGTTTGAGCTGCGCAAGGCTTTGTGCGTCCAGGCCATAGCGTTTCAGGTCTCCGACT
>JALRFN010000319.1 GCA_023268425.1 Burkholderiaceae bacterium
GCAAGGGCACAAAGATAATGGGCAAGGCTTCTGGACTGCCTTAAATAAACTAAACGGATTATTATGATGTCATCTAAAATTAATAAATACAAAAATGAGGGGCCAAACTCAGCAAATGCTGGCCAAGCCCGTTGCGTCAACGAGATCAACGTACCGACCAAAGCAGCCAACACCAGGGCGGCCAATGTCAAAGTCAGGTAGTGAAACACCTGATCTTGGGTGCGAAAACGCGCAATGCGCCGAGCGTGCAAATCTGCAGCCAGCGCTTCAATGCCGTTTGATGAAGTTCTCATCGACCTGCTCATCCCATCTTTCGTGTTGACTTCGGCGTCGGCAGGCTGTGGCCCACCAACACCAACCCCGGCCACGAGGCCGGGGCAAACATCAAACAACCAACATCACTTGATTTTGGTCATTTCTTTTTCGACCATTTTCACCACATTGGGTGGCAGGGCCACAAAGCCCAGGTCTTCAGCCATCTTCTGACCGTTGTTCAGCGACCAGGTGAAGAAATCAACCACGCCTTTTTGCTTGGCTGCATCGTCACCCTTGGCGTAGGCGACCATGAAGGTGGCCGTGGTGATCGGCCAGGCTTGTGCGTGCGTCTGGTCCAACAAGCTGGGCGCCATGCCGGGCACGCTGAAATCAGCGCCGCCTGCGGCGTTGGCCACGGTCTGCTGAGACGGCAACACGTAATTGCCAGCCTTGTTCTTCAGCGCCACAAAGGCCAAGCCATTTTTCTGCGCGTCAGCCAGATCGACATAGCCGATCGTACCCTTGATTTTCAGGATATTGGCGGCCACACCCGGGTTGCCCTTGCCACCGATGCCGTTGGCAGGCCAGTTGACGGTCTTGCCGGCGCCAACGTCTTTCTTGAACGCTTCCGATTGCAAAGCCAGGTACTTGGTCACGGTGTCCGTGGTGCCCGAACCGTCAGAGCGGTGGGCGATGGTGATGGCCAAATCGGGCAGCTTGACACCAGGGTTCAACTTGGCGATGGCGGCGTCGTTCCACTTGGTGATGGCGCCACGGAAGATGTTGGCCGCGGTTTCGCCGTCCAACTTCAACTCACCCGACTTGATGCCAGGCACGTTGAACACGATGGTGGCGCCGCCCATGACGGTGGGAATTTGCACTTGCGCGTGCTTTTCCAAGTCAGCGACCTTGACGGCGCTGTCGGTGCCACCGAAGTCCACGGTCTTGGCGTTGATTTGCTTGATGCCACCGGAAGAACCGATGCCTTGGTAATTCACTTTGTTGCCCGTGGCGGCGTTGTAGGCTTCAGCCCACTTGGTGTAGACCGCGTACGGGAAGGTCGCACCGGCACCGTTGATGTCAGCGGCCATGGCCGATGCACCGAGCACAGAAGCGGCCACGGCGGCCACGACAGATTTGAGGAACATGCGCTTCATGAGGGTAACCTTTCAATGAGATGAATCCGCTCGCATTGGCGAACAAGTGGGACTGTAAAAAGCGCATGTGACGGTTTTGTGACAAATCGCCAGCACGCCACATCGCGCGGCTCCAGGGTGGATCTGCATTCTTTCGGTGTTAACCTCACCGCTCAACCGCACTACCTGACCAAACATGCAAGACGGCTCCCTGCTGGCCGCTGTGGACCTGGGGTCCAACAGCTTTCGCCTCGAAATCGGACAACTGCGCGCGGGGCACATCGAACGCGTCGACTACCTCAAAGAAACCGTCCGTCTTGGCGCCGGGCTGAATGAGCAACGCGAACTGACCGACGAAGCCATGCAAATCGGCTGGGCCTGCCTGGCCCGTTTCGGCGAACGCTTGCGCGGTTTCGAAAAACACCAAGTTCGGGCGGTGGCCACGCAAACCTTGCGTGAAGCGCGCAACGCCAAAACCTTCATCGCGCATGGACAACAAGCCTTGGGCTTCTCCATCGCCGTCGTACCGGGCACCGAAGAAGCGCGATTGATTTACCAGGGCGTGGCTCACCTGCTG
>JALRFN010000327.1 GCA_023268425.1 Burkholderiaceae bacterium
ATGCTCGGCACTGCAGTCCACGTTGGCGCCCAGGTCCAGCACGGTGGTGAAGCCTCCTTGACGGTGGGGCATCACTGTGGCGATGGCAGGCCGGTCAATACCGTCCATGGTTTTGAGCACATAACGGGCAATGGCCATCAAGGCGCCGGTATTACCGGCAGAAACTGCCGCATCTGCCTTGCCGTCCCGCACCTGCTCGATGGCCACGCGCATGGACGAGTCTTTTTTGCGGCGCAAGGCGACCTCAACCGGGTCATCCATCGCCACGACGCTACCGGCGTCGGCCGTGGACACACGTCCATCTGTCAACAGATCGGCCGCTTCGGCCCAGGCGCCAGGCAAACCCACCAAGACCAGCTTGACTTGGGGATGAGAACGCAAAAAAGCACGACATGCAGGCAATGTCGTGCTCAGACCATGATCGCCCCCCATGCAATCTACAGCCAAAGTCACTCCCTCAACAGAGGGAGCTTGGGCAGCTTCAAAGGGCGACGTCATGCAGTCAAACGCAACAAAGGCCCGCACGACGTGCGGGCCTTGTGCTCATGCGCAGTGATCAGGCTTCGTTCTTGGTCTTGATCACTTTGCGGCCACGGTAGAAACCCGTGGGGCTGATGTGGTGACGCAGATGCACTTCACCCGTGGTCGGCTCCAAAGCCAGACCTGGCGTGGTCAACGCGTTGTGAGAGTTGTGCATGCCGCGCTTGGAAGGCGATTTTTTGTTTTGTTGAACAGCCATGACCGGCTCCTTGCTTCAATCAGGCCTTGAACACGTCAACACGCTCAAGGCATTACCTATTGGGGCCCACTTGCCTCCGGCGCGCCATGCGCACCCAGCAGCAAATCGACAGAACCTGAGATTATAGCCACTCCACCATCACCGAAGCAATCCTGCGGCTGCAGCGCGACAAACGCACAGGTCGATTACCACTGACGGGCACTCAATGCGTCTTTTTCAAAGCCGCCAAAGCTGCAAATGGGTTGGGTTTTTCCTCGATCACCGCAGGCGCGTCCACGTCTTGGTACTCGGCAATGCACCCTCCATGACGAGGCACCAAGGGCAAGGCCAGCAGCATTTCGTCCTCTAGCAATGCAAACAAGTCCACGTCTTGCGGCTCGGAAAGCACATCCTCCTCGCTTTCTTCGTCTTCAAGCAAGGCCTCTTCTTCCGTGGCCACAAAACGAAACAGACGATCTACATGCAGCGGAACGGCCATGGGCTCTAAGCAGGATTGGCAGGTCACGTGGACATCGGCCTGCGCCGTCAACTGCAACCAAGGGCGGGGACGAGTTTCGCCGCTGGCGGTGCGCTGAAACGCCGACACGCGCCACTGCACGAACACAGCCGAGGGCTCGGCTGCCAGCACATCAGCCAGCAAACGCTTGCACGCCGACAAGGGCAACTCCCCCTCTAGTTGCGTTTGCGTGCGGGCCAATTCCACGACATTGGCGTGGGTCCATGCGGTCAAATCAGTCATGGGCGGCAGTGTATGACAATGCGCCCATGAACCAGCCCGCAACACCCTCCTCAACGCCCCCTTTGGTCCTGGGCTCAACCTCGGTTTACCGGCGCGAATTGCTGCAACGGCTCGGGCTTGCGTTCACCACCGACAAGCCCGAGGTCGATGAAACCCCTCGGCCCGGTGAGGCTCCGAGTGCACTGGCGCAGCGCTTGGCCTTGGCCAAAGCCCAAGCAGTGGCCGCGCGGCATCCGCAGGCCATTGTGATCGGCAGCGATCAAGTGGCCAACCTCAACGGCCAGCCCCTGGGCAAACCGGGCACCCACGAGCGAGCGGTGACCCAATTGCGCGCCATGAGCGGCCAAACGGTGGTCTTTCATACCGCCCTGGCGGTCGTGCACGCCGACACGGGCTTGTTGTTGCAGGACATGGCTGACGTTCGTGTGCAGTTTCGCGACCTGAGCGACGCTGAAATCGAGCGCTACCTGCGCGCCGAACGACCCTACGACTGTGCTGGCGCCGCCAAAAGCGAGGGATTGGGCATTGCCTTGCTGGCTCGCATCGACAACGACGACCCCAGCGCACTCATCGGCTTGCCTTTGATTCGCACCTGCGCCATGTTGCGCCAAGCCGGTTTGCAAGTGCCATGAGCTCCAGCAATCTTGGCACCTTGTTTTTGGTCCCCACCCCGCTGGACCACGGTTGCGACTTAGCGGCACCACCCGCATTGAGTGAGGTGTTGCCGCTATCCACCATTCAGCGGGCAGCCAAGCTGACGCACTGGGTCAGCGAAAACGCCAAATCCACACGCGCATTTCTGAAGCGCGTCGACGCCATCGCCCCACTGGATGCGCCATTGCAAGCGCTGGACATACAAGTCTTGCCGCGCGAAGCCCACAAACACGGTGACCACCAGACACAAGACTTGAGCGCCGCCAAAGCGTTGCTGGCACCGCTGAGTCGCGGCCACGACGTGGGCCTGATCAGCGAAGCCGGCATGCCCGCCATTGCGGACCCTGGGTCATCCGTCGTGCGTGCAGCCCACGCCATGGGTGCGCCCGTCAAAGCTTTGGTGGGGCCGATTTCTTTGATGTTGGCTTTGGCCGCCAGCGGCCTCAACGGCCAACAGTTCGCCTTTCAGGGCTACTTGCCCCAAGGGGCAGATCGCGCCGCACGCATATTGGCGCTGGAAAAACTGGCCTTGCAGACTGGACAAACGCAAATCGTCATCGAAACGCCCTACCGCAACGCCAAGCTATTGAGCGAATTGGTGCAGACACTCAAGCCCAGCACACGGCTGGCTGTTGCCTCGGGGTTGACGCTCGACGACACCGTCATCAGCCAAACTGTTGCTGACTGGCGCCGCCGCGCTTTACCCGAGTTGCAGCTCCCCAGCATCTTTTTGTGGGGCCCATGAACCCCACGGCGTGGTTCAGGCCTCGCGGCGCAAAGCTGGGAACAGGATCACGTCGCGGATGCTGCTGCTGTCGGTGAGCAACATCATCAAGCGGTCAATCCCCACGCCACAACCGCCAGTCGGCGGCATGCCGTACTCCAAGGCACGGACAAAGTCGTGGTCATAAAACATGGCTTCGTCGTCGCCACTGTCTTTGGCTTGCACTTGCTGCTGAAAACGCTGGGCTTGGTCCTCCGCGTCGTTCAACTCGGAAAACCCGTTCCCAAACTCCCGCCCTGTGATGTAGAGCTCAAAGCGTTCGGTCACTTCGGGGCGGCTGTCGTTGGCGCGGGCCAAGGGTGAGATCTCAGTCGGGTGCTCCATGATGAAGGTGGGTTGCCACAGTTTTTCCTCAACCACTTCTTCAAAGTACATCACCTGCAAAGCAGGCAGTGAGCGCCCCTGCACTTTTTCGGCTTCGATGCCCAGCTTGCGCAGCGCATTGCGCAACCATTCGACGTCGTCTGCGCTGTCGCCCGCATCGGTGTGCTTGGCGATGGCTTCGCGAATCGTCAAGCGTTCAAACGGCTTGGCCAAGTCCACAGGTTCACCGCCGTAGGTCAGCTGCAGAGAACCCACGGCCTTGAGCGCGACATCGCGAATCAAACTCTCAGTGAAGTCCATCAAATCCAGGTAGTTCCAGTAAGCGGCATAGAACTCCATCATGGTGAATTCGGGGTTGTGCCGCACCGAAATACCTTCGTTGCGGAAACTGCGGTTGATTTCAAACACGCGCTCGAAACCACCCACCACCAAGCGCTTGAGATACAGCTCTGGAGCGATGCGCAAGAACATCTCTTGCTCCAGGGCGTTGTGGTGGGTCACGAAGGGTTTGGCGTTGGCGCCACCCGGAATCGGGTGCAGCATCGGCGTCTCGACCTCCAAAAAGCCGTGCGACATCATGAATTCGCGCATGCCGTGCAGTGCTTTGGATCGCGCCACGAAGCGTTCGCGTGTCTGCGCGTCCGTCATCATGTCGACGTAGCGCTGGCGGTACTTCAACTCTTGGTCGTGCACGCCATGGAACTTGGCGGGCATGGGCCGCAAACTCTTGGTCAAACACCCGACTGCGCTCGAACGGCTGGCCGAGGTTGACGAGGTGATCTTCGACAAGACCGGCACGCTGACCGTCGGTGCTCCGGTCCTTGCCAATGCGGAGGCGATTGCAGCCGGTGATCTGGCGGTGGCCGCCG
>JALRFN010000338.1 GCA_023268425.1 Burkholderiaceae bacterium
GTGCCTGGCTTTGAAGCACCGGTCAAGCTGGCTTACTCCAGTCGCAACCGTTCGGCATCGATCCGCATCCCGCACGTGGCTTCGGACAAGGCGCGCCGCATTGAGGCACGTTTCCCCGATCCCATGGCCAACCCCTATCTGTGCTTCTCCGCATTGATGATGGCGGGTTTGGACGGTGTGGAAAACAAAATCCATCCGGGCGAAGCCGCGACCAAAGACCTGTACCACCTGCCGCCCGAAGAGGACAAGTTGGTGCCGACCGTGTGCCACAGCTTGGATCAAGCCCTGGAAGCCTTGGATGCCGATCGTGCGTTCTTGACCAAAGGCGGTGTGTTCACCGATGGTTTGATCGATGCCTACATCGATCTGAAGATGCAAGACGTCACGCGCATGCGCATGACCACGCATCCCATCGAATTCGACATGTACTACAGCCTGTAATGGCCGTCGTGTTGTCACGCTAGGAAAAGGCGGCCTGCGGGCCGCCTTTTTGTTTCGACTTTGAGGGAAAGGGATGGAATGCTTGGGGCGAGATGGCGGCGCTTTTGGGGCATTGCTGGTTTGATTGCTTGCGCGGGCGCAGTGGCGCAGGCGGCGGTGTATCGCTGTGGTGATGTCTACACCAACCAGGCCATTGCAGGTCAGCAGTGTCATGTGCTCGTGGGTGGACAAATCAGTGTTGTCGGCAGCACGCCGCGCAGCCAGCCCAGCCCAGCACGCGCCCAGGCCCAGTCACCCAGCCTTGCCGCTTCGCGACCCGAACCCGCCGACAAGGCCGAGCAAGCTTTGGCGGTGTTGCGCGCCGAATTGGTGCAAGCCCAGCAACGTTTGAGCCAAGCGCAAGCAGCGCCAAGCTCGGACCGCGCACGGGCGCAACAGGCCCAAGCGCGTGCCCAAGCCGACGTCGACAGTTTGAACCGAGAGATCGCGCGCTGGTCGCGCAGATGAGCATGAACCCGCAACGTTACGCATCGTTTGAATGGCTGGCCACAGGCGTGGTGGTGGTCAATTTGGCTGGACAAATCCAGCACCTCAACGCCGCTGCCGAAGACTTGCTGGGTTTGTCGCGGCGGCATGTCATTGGTGTGCCGCTGGCCAAGTGCTTTGTGGACCCCTTGGCGTTTGAACAAGCCATGGAGGGGGCTGCGCGCGCGGAGTTTGCGGTCTTGCGTTACGACGCGTACTTGTTGTCCAGCGACGATGAAGAGGAGGCGGCGCTGACCCACGTCGTGATCGCCCCTGGCGAAGAGCGCGATGAGGTGGTGGTGGAACTGCTGATGTTGGAGCAGCGCTCGCGCCAGCAACGCGAGACCCGCTTGTTTGACCAGGTGCAAGCGAACAAGGAACTGATTCGGCAACTCGCGCATGAAATCAAAAACCCGCTGGGCGGTATCCGTGGCGCTGCCCAGTTGTTGCAGATGGATTTGGAGAGCAAAGAACTGAGGGACTACACGCAGGTGATCATCCATGAGGCTGATCGCTTGCAAGCATTGGTGGACCGACTGCTGGCTCCGCACCGCAAGCCACACGTGCCGGCTCAAGTCAACATCCACGAGGTGCTGGAGCGCGTGCGCACATTGGTGCTTGCCGAGTATTCGCAAGGCCTCAAAGTGGTGCGTGACTACGACACATCGATACCGGAGTTTCAAGGCGACAAGGAACAACTCATCCAAGTCGTCCTCAATGTGGCGCAAAACGCTGCGCAGGCTTTGGTCGCTGAGCGCGCTGCAGGGTGTGCCGAAATCACCCTCAGAACTCGTGTGGCGCGCCAGGTCACGATGGCTGGCGTGCGGCACAAGCTGGCACTGGAATTGCATGTGAGTGACAACGGCCCTGGCATCCCAGACGCCATCAGCGATCGTGTGTTTTATCCGCTGGTGTCTGGGCGTGAGGGCGGAACCGGTTTGGGTCTGACCTTGGCACAAACCTTTGTGCAGCAGCACCAAGGCTTGATCGAGTGCAACAGCCAAGCTGGAAGAACAGATTTCCGCATCTTGATCCCCTTGTTGTGAGTTCAGTTGCGGCGATCAGCCAAGAGAGGAAGACCACGTGAAGCCCATTTGGATTGTTGACGATGACCACTCCATCCGTTTTGTGTTGGAGCGTGCTTTGCAACGCGAAGGCTTGCCCACACGCACCTTCACCCACGCCAGCGAAGTCCTGGCTGGCCTGCGTTCGGCCCCTGCGGATGAGTTGCCGCAGGTCTTGATCAGCGATATCCGCATGCCCGGTGACTCGGGTTTGCAATTGCTGGCGCGCATCAAAGAACAACACGCTGACTTGCCCGTGATCATCATGACCGCCTATTCCGACTTGGACAGCGCGGTGGCGGCGTTTCAAGGCGGAGCCTTTGAATATTTGGCCAAGCCATTCGATGTCAACCAGGCCATTGATTTGGTCAAACGGGCGATGCAAGAGCGCAGCACCGAGTCGGTGGCTTCACCCAGCGGCGAGGCTGTGCCCGAGATTTTGGGTCAAGCCCCGGTGATGCAAGAGGTCTTTCGCGCCATCGGCCGTTTGAGTCAAAGCCATGTCACGGTGCTGATCACCGGCGAGTCGGGCAGCGGCAAAGAGTTGGTTGCGCGCGCCTTGCACAAGCACTCACCGCGTGCGCGAGGTGAGTTCGTGGCCATCAACACGGCAGCCATCCCCAAAGACTTGCTGGAGTCAGAGCTGTTTGGCCATGAGCGCGGCTCGTTCACGGGTGCGCAAGCCATGCGCCGTGGTCGCTTTGAGCAGGCTGAGGGCGGCACCTTGTTCCTGGATGAAATCGGGGACATGCCCTTTGATCTGCAAACCCGGTTGTTGCGCGTGCTCAGCGATGGGCAGTACTACCGTGTGGGTGGGCACCAAGCGATTCGCGCCGATGTGCGTGTCATCGCCGCCACCCATCAGGACTTGGAAGCGCGTGTCAAAGCAGGTCAGTTTCGCGAAGATTTGTTTCATCGCCTGAATGTCATTCGCCTGCGACTGCCCAGCTTGCGTGAGCGGCTCGAAGACTTGCCTGTGTTGGTGCAGCACTTTTTGGCGCAAAGCGCCAAACAACTGGGCGTCGACTCCAAGCGCATTTCTGCTGCTGCTTTGGCCCGCATGCAAGGTTTCAACTACCCCGGCAATGTGCGCCAGTTGGAAAACATTTGCCATTGGCTGACGGTGATGGCTCCGGCGCAAGTGATTGACGTGCCAGACTTGCCGCCTGAGTTTTCTGGCAACGCCGCGAAGCCCAGCGAGGCGATGCAAGCCGCGCCAGAGGGGGCTGTGGCCAGCGAGCAAACTGCGCAGCCGGCGATGAGCCCGGCGGCTGGAGGGCAGGTGCTGCACACCTATGACCAAGATTGGGCATGGCGGGCCCAGCAGGACGCGGTGACTCGTTTGGCGCGCGGCGAGCCCAACGTGTGGGCCCAGATGACCGAGACCCTGGAGTCGCAATTGATTTTGGCCGCCTTGGCCGCCTGCCACGGGCGGCGGGTCGAAGCGGCTCAAAAGCTGGGCATTGGGCGAAACACCATCACGCGCAAAATCCAAGAACTCGGCTTGGATGCGTAATTGTTGCCCTTCATCGCTTGTGGATGAGGTGCGTTCGGCCTGTGGACTTCGGATTGGCCCTAGCATACGGGCTTGACGTCATGACATGGAGCGAGACATGAAACAAACGTGGGCGGGGTTGTTGCTGGCAGGAGCTGTGGTCGCTACGCTGGTGGGGTGTGCTTCGACGACGCAAGGCGGTGCCGTCGGTGCCAACCGCAAGCAATTGATGTTGTTGTCGTCTGATCAAGTGGATGCCATGGCGGCCAAGGCCTACAGCGACACCTTGCAGCAAGCCCAGGCCAAAAAGGTCTTGAACACCGACGCGCCTCAAGTGCGACGCGTGCGCGCGATTGCCGCTCGCTTGATTCCGCAAGTCTCCGTGTTTCGCACCGACGCCTTGAACTGGAAATGGGAAGTCAATGTGATTGACTCTCCCGAATTGAATGCCTGGTGCATGCAAGGCGGCAAGATCGCCGTCTACACCGGCATCATCGACAAACTCAAGCTCACCGACGCGGAGTTGGCGGGCATCATGGGCCACGAAATGGCGCATGCCCTGCGTGAACATTCGCGAGAGCAACTGTCGCGTTCCATGGCCACGCAACTCAGCGTCAGCGTGGGTGCGGCCTTTTTGGGCTTGGGTCAACTCGGTGCTGACCTGATCAACCAAGGCGCTGGTTTGATGGTGAATTTGCCCAACAGCCGCGACGCTGAAACCGAGGCTGACCGCATGGGGGTGGAGTTGGCTGCGCGCGCAGGCTATGACCCGCGCGCGGCGGTGGCTGTTTGGCAAAAAATGATCAAGGCGGGTAATGGTCAGCAGCCGCCCGAGTGGTTGTCTACCCACCCCTCGCACGATCGCCGCATCGAAGATTTGACCCGCTACGCGCAAGTCGTGATACCCATGTACGAAAAAGCCAAGCGCGGGGGTTGAGGGGCCAGCGCCTGGGACCGGCCCGCGCGCTTCGCGTGGGCCAGGTACTTCAACGCAGCAAGTCGTCGCTGTATTCGATGCCCTCCAAGGGACCGGCATCGGTGCGCTGCGCTTCTTGTTTGCGCAAATCGACGCGCCGAATCTTGCCCGAAATGGTTTTGGGCAAGTCGCTGAAGGCCAGGCGGCGCACCATCTTGTAGGGCGACACGCGCGCTTTGAGGTCGCTCAGAATGGCACGTGCAGTCTCTGCGTTGGGCTCGTGGCC
>JALRFN010000106.1 GCA_023268425.1 Burkholderiaceae bacterium
ATCCATCTTGTTGACGATGGTGAGGTCAAAGTCCTGCTGGATCACACTGTGTGCGATGTGCGATGCCAATGCGGAGTGACCTTGCACAACGGGGACTGGGCGCGGACCCCAGCCTTCATCGGCTGGCTGGTACTGATCGGCGGTGCCGATGGCGAAGGTGGGCATCTTGTCCAAAAAGAAGTTCAAGCCGTGGTCGTTGTAGAAGACCACCATGACGTCCGGTCGGGCGGTTTCCAACCAACGGTGGATGGGTGGGAAGCCATCAAAAAATGGCTTCCAGTACGGCGCTTGTTGCTGGCCTTTGGCGATGGCGGCGCCAATGGCGGGGATGTGTGAGGAGGCGAGGCCCCCAATCAGTTTGGCCATGGTTGGGCTCCAATCAGCATTGGTCGTTGGCGGCGACCAACTTGGCTTTGAACGCGTCTTTGCTCACGCCCGTTTGTTGGGCACCGATGTCTTGCATGTCCAAGCCAAAGATGCCCGCGAACTTGGCCAAGTAATAGGCGTTGCCGCCAGCGGCCAGCAGCGCCAACACCTGTTTGGACTCAATGGCCGCGCGTTGTTCTGCGTTCAAGCCATAGCGGCTCATGTAGCCATCAGGGTCAGCCAAGAAGGCGTCGCGGTTGGCTTTTTCGTTGAACGAATAGCACATCTTGTTCAAGGCGTAGCCTTTTTGCGCGGCGTGTTCGTCGAACAGCGGGGTGCCGGGAATGGTGTGTTTGTTGGTCTTCATGGACTCGAGTTTGCGTGGCTTCAATGATTCAATCAACAAATGTGTCATCATTTAATACATGAATGAAATCGATGAGTTAAACCTGTCGTCTCGCGACTTGCAACTGTTCTTGGCGGTTTTGGATACAGGCTCGGTGACCGAGTCTGCCGCGCGCTTGGGCTTGACGCAGTCAGCGGTTTCGCATGGCTTGAAGCGACTGCGAGCGGCGACGGGCGACGCCTTGTTCGTGAAGTCGGGGCGCGGCATTGTGGCCACCACCCAGGCTTTGCGTTTGGGCGATCGCGCGCGCGATTTGTTGCGGGCATTGCGGGGCTTTGGCCGCGATGTTGAAACCTTCGACCCCACACGCTGGCGCGCCCACATCACGGTGGCCGCGAATGACTTTCAGCGCGAATTGTTGTTGCCCCATTGGTTTGCGGGCTTAAGGCTTGCGTGTCCGAGTTTGAACCTCTCGGTCATGCATTCGGGTGTGCCCTTGGCTGCGTGGTTGCGTGATGACCGCGTTCAACTGCTGATCACTCCGCGCCCGCCCGAAGCCACAGACATCGTGCAGACCCGTTTGTTTGTTGACCAATATGTGGTGGTTTACGACCCCGCCATGCGCGAGGCGCCCAAAACATCCAAAGCCTTCAGTGCGGCGGATCACGCCACGGTGGTCTACGAAGGAGGGCGCGTGTTGGACGTCGACGCCCACTGGCGCGCCAGCGGCGTCCCACGGCGGGTGGTGCTCAGCGTTCCGGGTTTTGCGGCGTTGCCGAGCTTTGTGCGCGGCAGCACCTTGCTGACGGTGATGCCCAGCTTGTTGGCGGTGCGCCATGCACAAGGATTGGCCCACGCGCCTTTGCCTGTGAAGGCGCCGCCTCTGCCCATGTACGCGGTGTGGCATTTGCGTGACCAACAAGACCCCGCGCACCGATGGCTGCGAACGCAGTTGCAAGCCAGCGTGGCCGCGGTCTTGCGTGAGGGGCAGACGCTCGTGAAACGGGTACAAAAAAAGGGAGGCCAAAGCCTCCCTTGATTCGCCATCGCGTTGCGCTGGCTTAGTGGGCTTCGACGCCCAAGGCTTTGACCGTCTCGAGGTTCATGAAGCCATCCACCGGCAGGCCTTTGGCTTGCTGGTAGGCGTTGACCGCCGACATGGTTTGCTGGCGCATCACGCCGTCGATGGGGCCTGGGTTGTAGCCCGCCTTGCGCAGCGCCGATTGGATCTCGCGGATCTTGCTCGGCGTGGCGTTGGTCTCACACAAGATTTGGCGACGCTCGGTGCGCGCGTCCGACACTTTGACCTGGCGGTTCAGCGTGGTGTACTGCGCAGGCACGTCGATTTCGCGTGTGCTTGGCGGCGTGTCGATGACGCGGCGGCTGAAGGTCTTGAACTCAGCAGGAATGACTTCCTCGCGGAAGCTGGCTTCCTTGTCCACGACGCGACGGCTGACCGTTTCATACACGGCGGGCACGGGGATCTTGCGTGTGGCTGCAGGGGTGTCCACGACTTGGCGCGCCACGGTTTTGTAGTCGGCCGCGATCTTGAATTCGCGTTTTTGTGCAGGCTGGTCAATGACTTGACGGGTGACTGTCTTGAACTCTGCGGGGATCACGACGGTTTCAGAGCGTGCAGGTGTCTTGACCACGCGAGCCTTGACGGTCTTGAACACGGCGGGTTCTTTGATTTCTTGAACCGAAGCGGGGGTGGCGATTTCTTTGCGCGTCACGATGTCGTAAACGGCCGAGAGTTTCACTTCGCGCACATAGCCCTCTTGTCCCGAGGCTGCACCCGCGGTCTTCACATTGGCCCCGCGCACATCGGCAGCACGCAAGATGCGCTCGCCCTCAGGCGTGGCGATCAAGTCACCCGCGTCGTTGAACTTGTAGCCTTTGGCGCGCAGTTTTTCGACGTCAATGACTTCACGGGTATAGGTCTGGTATTGCGCGGGAATGGTTTTGGTCATGGCGCCCGCTTCTTCGGCCACCACTTGACGCTCCACCATGGCGTATTGCGCCGGCACGACTTCCTCGCGTGTCGTGGCGGGCGCGACCATGACTTGGCGCGTGACGATTTCGTAGCGCTCAGGCACTTCGACCAAGCACATCACGTCGTCGTCCAAGCGGCGGTTGTCGGCTTGGTTCCAGTCGCGCTCGACTTTGACGCCATTGACTTTACCGTCGCCGTCCAATGCGAAAGTGCGCAAGGGGCGCACGTTCAGTGCTTTGCCCACCCAAGCGCGACCGCGTTTCCACTCTTGGTGGGCGTCGGCGACTTTCACGCGCTCGGTGACGGTTTTGAACTGAGCGGGCACCGCGACCAGACGGGTGCTGGCCTCACGCACCATGACGCGCTCTTTTTCTGTTTTGAAGGTGGTGGGCTTGGCGACCAATTCTTCAGAGGCTTCGCGGGCCAGCAATTGCTCGGTCACTTTGCGCAGCGGCAATTCGATGGGCTCGTACGCCGTGGCTTCGGGTTTGACCATGACGCGGTCGTTGACCATTTTGAATGTCGGCGGTGTGGTCACCACGCGCGTGGTCTCTGGGCGGACCATGACTTGCTCTTCGCGTGTTTCATAGGTGGCGGGCACCACGCGCACTTGCTTGCTTTCTGGGCGCACCATGACTTGTTCGGTCACCGTTTTGTAGGTCGGCGGCACGGTTTCGATGCGGGTGCTCTCCGGGCGCACCTCAATCTGCTCGGTCACGGTTTTGTAGGTGGCGGGAATCGGCTCTTCACGCTCGCTGGCGGGTTGCACCAGGACTTGCTCGGTCACGGTTTTGTAGGTGGCCGGAATCGGGATTTGCTTGCGCACTTCGGGGCGAACCATGATTTCTTCGGTCACCGTCTTGTATGTCGGCGGCACGACTTCGTAGCGCTTGGTCGCGGGAACAGAGATCACGCGCTCAGACTCGGTCTTGAAGGTCGCAGGAATCAAGACATCGGCGTAGCAGGCGCCGGCGCTTCGGATCGCAACCGGGCGGGGCATCGCGCCGCTGAAGTTGTTGTCGCATTGCTGCATGGTCACGCGCAAAGGCTCGCCTTTGGCGTCGGTGTAGACGTTGACCTTCATGCTGGGGCTGTAAGGCACGTACTTGCCGATCAATTGCGGTGCCACACCGTCGCGATCAAAGCTGTGGCCCACGCCAATGTCACATGCGCCCTGACCCAAACCAGCCAGCTCGCCCAGGCTCATCACCTTGACGTCGGCTTCGCCTGCGCGCTTGAGCGGCGGTTTGTGGGTGAAGGATTGGTAAAAGCGTGCCGTGCCGGCTTGAACGGCCGCGTCACACTCGGCAGCCGTGTCGTAGCCGACGTTGCCGTGTTGATCACGGGTGATGCCCGCCTGTGCGGTGGTCGCCAGCAGCAAGCTGCCGCCAAGGGCCAGGCTCAAGGCTTGTGCCAGGCGCTGGATTTGAAAGTTTGTGCTCATGAGTTCTCCCAGATGTGGTTGGTGTGAAGACCGGCATGTGGGGAGTGCGCACCCGAAAAACGCTTGCGACGCCACCGCGGCTCAGTCGCATGCGAATATAAAAGCCAAGGCTATTAATACATTCTTAATATTTAACGAAAACCGTTTGTGTGTTAACTTTTAAGTGATTGATTGTGGAAAGTATCCGTTTTTTGCGCTGCCTTGCCCTGATGCGGCAAGCTGCGCAGGTTCTGCAAGTTTGGTGACAGCTTCTTGATTTCGAGGCTTGTGCTGAGCGGTCGTTGGCCGCTGTATGAGAGGTCTGAGCCCTGCCTGCGTTGCCAATTTGCCACGCTTGGGTGGTGCTCAATGGCTCAGCGCGCGAAGGGCTGGAACGCGTCTATAGTGCACGCCGCTGGTGCTGTGCGACTTGAGGCGAGCCAGCGCATTCGGGGCGCTTGACTGGCAGCGAGAGTTGCCTGAGCGTTGAAAGGGAGGCGCGAAGCGCCGATGAACATATGAATTTGAATTGGTTGAACGCGTGGCTGGAACGGCCGCTGCTCGTGGTGGGTGCGAACACCCTGACGCTTGGCAATGTCTTGGGCGCGCTCGCCTTTGTGTTGGCGGTCTGGTGGTTGGCGAGCTGGTTGGAGCGTTTGCTACAAGCGATCGCCAAACGTCGCTATGACGACCCGCGCACTTATGCGCGTCTGCACATGTTCAGCCGGTTGCTGCGCTACGCCGTGTGGTTGATTGGCACTCTGGCTGGCTTGAATCACCTGGGCATCGATTTGAGCAACGTGGCCTTGCTCGGCAGCGCGTTGGCTGTTGGGCTTGGCTTTGGTTTGCAAAATGTGGTGAGCAATTTTGTTTCGGGCTTGATTTTGTTGTTTGAACAAAGCCTCAAAGTGGGTGATTTCGTAGATTTGGAGTCTGGTGTGCGTGGTCATGTGCGCGAGATCGCCATGCGCTACACCCGTGTGACCACCAACGACCGCATCGACGTCCTGGTGCCCAACTCCCAATTCATCAACGGCCGGGTCATCAATTGGACGCACGATGATTCGCACACCCGCATTCATGTGCCCTTTGGCGTGGCTTATGGCACGTCCAAAACCCTGGTGCGCGAAGCGGGTTTGGCCGCCGCCCAAACCATCTCCGGCGTGATGGAGACCGCACCCCACGCGCCAGAGGTGTGGTTGGTTGCTTATGGCGACAGCAGCATGAATTACGAGCTGGTGGTTTGGGTACAGCGCGACCTGACGATCAGCCCAGCGTCGACCCAAGCCCGCTTGTTGTGGGCCCTGGACGATGAACTGGCCAAGCGCCGCATCGAAATCCCATTTCCACAGCGGGATTTGCACCTGCGTTCGGGTGTGTTGGATGTGCGGCTACAGCCGCCAACAGCTGACGCTGTGAACTGATTTCCCCCCCTCTCACTATTTCTCGATCGGAGCATCATGACCCGTGTGCAAGTGCGCTTGCTGCGTTTGTTTAACCTGCGTGAAGACCAAGACACGCCTGAAGAAATTGACCAAACCATTCGCGCTGGTGCGGCAGTGGGCGGGGGCAATTTGTGGGGCTTGATTGGCGCGATTTTCATCGCTTCGATTGGTTTGAACGTCAACTCGACCGCGGTGATCATCGGTGCGATGTTGATCTCACCGCTGATGGGGCCCATCGTGGGGGTTGGTTATGGCGTGGGCATCAAAGACTTTGGCTTGATTCGTCTGGCCTTGCGCAACTGGTTGATTTTTGCCTTCATCAGTTTGGTCACGGCAACGACCTACTTTGCCATCACGCCTCTGAATGTGGCGCAATCGGAGCTGTTGGCCCGCACCAGCCCCAATTTGTGGGATGTCTTGATCGCCTTCATCGGTGGCGGCATTGGCATGATCGGTGCCACACGCCGACAAGTCTCCAACGTGGTGCCCGGCGTGGCCATCGCGACGGCCTTGATGCCGCCGCTTTGCACGGCCGGTTTTGGTTTGGCCACGGGCAATTGGGCCTACTTCGGTGGCGCGCTCTATTTGTTCACCATCAACAGCGTGTTCATTGCGTTTGCCAGTTTGTCGGTGGTCAAGCTGTTGCGCTTGCCCGCACACGCCATCGCCCGTGGCGCGCATTGGAGAACCCGTGCCTTGATCGCCGCCACCGTGGTCATCACCGCCATCCCCAGCGCTTTCTTGGCCTTGGATTTGGTGCAACAAAAGTGGTTTGAGCAATCGGCGCAGCGCATTCTGGATGCCTACGATGAAGACGGTGCAACGGTGTTGCTGGGGCGTGAGGTACAAGCGCTCAACCGCAAGGTCGTCTTGACCACGGGCAACCAAGGCAGCGCCAGCGCCCAAACCTTGCGCAACGAACTGCTCAGGCAGTTTCGAGCTCAAGGCTACGAGGGTGTCGAGGTGGTGGTGCGCAGCATCGGCAGTGAAGGCTTTGATGTCGGACAAATCAAGCAAGAGCTGCAAAAAGAACTGTTTCAAAACACCGTGAACCAGTTGCAAGAGGCCACCGCCAAGGTGCAGGCGCTGGAGGCGGAAAACAAACGTTTGATGTCCACGCAGGCGCAGCACCCACAACTGCTGCAAGAGCTGGCGGCCTTGCTGCCCGAGGCCTCGGTGTTGATGGTGGGCGCCGGCGCACAGTGGCAACGCAGCGCCCAGTCACCGCAAGCGGTGCAAATGGTCTCGCTGGCTTTGGATCGGCCGGTCGATGCGCGCGTTCAAGCGCGCTTGAACGATTGGATGGCTGCGCGCCATGAGGGGCAGCCTCTGCATGTGGAGTGGGTGGCGGCGAAAGCACCGCTGGCTGCACGGACAAAGTCCAGAGCGCTCAAGTCAAGCGCCAAGTCTGCAGCGGCAAGCGCTGAGCCTGACGCCAAGATCCCGGTGGGTGCGGCGACTGAGTCTGGACAGCAAGTGTGTTTCCCCGCGCCACAAGCGGGGGGCGCAACGCCTCAAGCGCTACCGTCCGCCGAGTCATCGTTACCACCGCCTGCGGACACGGCACGTTGAAAGACTTGCGCGGGGAAATGCGCGCTCACCATCAAGCCTGGGTCGGCGTGATGCAGCGACAGTCGCCCACCGTGCGCGCGCATGATCAGGGTGCACAGGTACAAACCCAAACCCACCCCGCCAGCTTGGCGCGTGCGCGCCTCATCGGGTCTGAAAAAAGCCTGACCGAGTTGTTGCAGGTGCGCTGGCGACACACCGGGTCCGTGGTCGCGCACGCTGATCACCAGCTCGCCTTGCTGATCGCGCTGCGCTCGCAGCTGCACCGCACTGCCTCGGGCGTAGCGACTGGCGTTGCTCAGCAGATTGCGCAGCAGCAAACGCACGCGAATGGCGTCGATGTGCACGTGCGGTAAATTGGGCTCGATGTTGAGCTCGAGCTTGAGTCCGACCTCTGGCTGCGTCAGCCACGTGTCCTCAAGCAAGGCTTCGACGTCCACCCAATCGGCGTTCAAGGCCGCATGGCCGTTGTGCAAGCGTTCGCTTTCCAGCAAGTCACTGATGAGTTGGGTCATTTCCGCCAAGTCACGCAGCAGCGCTGCCCGTGATGCGGCGACCTCAGGCGTTTCGGGCAGCAGTTCAGCGTTCAGGCGCGCGCGCGTCAGCGGGCTGCGCAGCTCGTGGCTGATGGCCAGCAAAATGGCCCGCTTGGCCTCCAACATCGCTTGGATGTCTTGCCCCATGGTGTTGACGGTTTGCGCCAATTCGTCCAATTCGTCGCTGTGGCGCTTGCGGGGCAGGGGAATGGGCTCGGAGAACTCGCCCGCGCCGAAACGCTTGGCGCCAGCGGCGATGGCGTCTAAGGGCTTGAGCAGGCGTCGCACGTAAAAATAGGCCAAGGCTGTGGTCACCACCAACAAAGCCAGCGTGGCCCAAAACGCATTGGGGCGTTGGCTCCAGATTGCGGTTTGGATGCCAAAACTCAGCGTGTGGCCATCCGCCGAGTGGCGCACCCAAAAGGGCTCGCGGGTGTCGTTGTCCCACTCTTTGGGGAGGGAGCGCGCTTGACCGGGGTGTGATGCCCAGCGCACCTGCGGTCCCTCGATGCGCAGGGTGATCGGCAGGCGTTGGGTCAAGGCCAGTGCCTGCTGGACATCGGGTGGTGTGCCCAGTTGCGCGACCACGCGGTCCATGTAATCGACAACCAGCGGTTTGGCGGCTTGTTGCCAACCAGAACTCAACATGCGCTGAGCGCCACCGATGAAGCTCAAGGTCAGCACCAAAGCGAGGACCAGAAAGACCATCACCAGGCGCGCACGCACCGAATGGCGCAAGGCCTGACGCACACGCCCGTGCCACGTTTGGGCAGATGTGTTCGCCCAGGCCCCAGCACTGGTGCTGTGCGCGTGCCTCATGGTCGCGGTTTCAGGGTGAACTGATAGCCGGCGTTGCGCACGGTTTTGATGGCTTGCAAGGGTTGCAGTTTTTTGCGCAAACGGCTGATGGTGATGTCCACCGCGCGGGTGAATACATCGGCGTAATGGCCGTGCAAGGTGTTCAAGATGTCATCGCGGTGAAACACCTTCCCGGGTTGCGAGGCCAACAGCCACAGGGTGTCGAACTCGCTGGTGGTCAGGGCCAAGGGCTGGTTGTTCACCCGAGCGGTGCGTTCGGTCGGATCAATGCACAGATTTTCAAATTGCAGCACCGTATCGGTGGCGAGCGGCGTGCCGCGCTGGCGTCGCAAAATGCTTTGGAGGCGCGCAGCCAGTTCGCGAGGCTCAAAGGGCTTAGGCAGGTAATCGTCTGCGCCCATTTCCAAACCCACCACGCGGTCAGTCACATCGCCCCGGGCGGTGAGCATGATGATGGGCGTGTCGCCCAGGGCGCGGATGTTGCGGCAGACCGCGAAGCCATCTTGTTCGGGCAGCATGACGTCCAAAATCACCGCGTCATAGGTGAAGCGTTGCAAGAGCGCCATGCCTGCGGAGGGCGTCAGGGCCTGGGTGACTTGCAAGTCAAAGCGTGCCAGGTAAGTGGTCAGCGGTCCGCCCAAGTGCGCGTCGTCGTCGATCAACAGAATTTTTTGCATGTGAGATTTTTGCATTCAGACACTGTTTCTCGCCGATGCGCGCACTTGGTCTGCGTAGAAATTCACGCTCGGCTCGTGCTTAATCGCGGTCTTGGCGGCTCAAACGTGCGCGCACCTGGGCTTGCTGCTCGGGATTCAGGCCATAGAAGGCTTCAATGACGCTTTTAGCGGCCGTCTTAGATTCGGCCAGCACGACCCCTTTGCCTTGGGTGCCCTCGAGCAATTTTACCACGAGCGGTGCTCCCCCAATAATTTTGATCAATGATTCAATGTCCGTGGGTTGCTTGGCCACAGCCGTTTTGGGGATGGCGACCCCTTCTTTGGCCAAAATTTGAAGGGCTCGCAATTTGTCTCGAGAACGCACCAACGCCAAGGAGCTCACAGGGGTGAAGATGTGCTTCATCTCAAACTGCCGCAGCATGGAAGAGCCATACACCGTGAGTGAAGCGCCGATGCGGGGGATCACCGCGTCCACGTTTTCAATCTTGTGATCGCCGTAGTAGATGTCCAATTCTCCTTTGGAAAGGACGGCGTAGCTCTTGCGCACGTTCATCACTTTAACCGTGTGGCCCCGTTCTTCGGCTGCCGTCACCAAACGACGGGTCGAATAAAGGTTGCGATTGGCCGAAAGAATAAGCAGGTTCATGGGCGCTTCAAGCTTTGTTTTTTGGATACATCTTTGCGCCGAACGTCCACCAAGAAACCCTCGCGGAGGAAGGTTCGGCCCAGCAAAGCAGGGTACTTCATGACGGTGCGGTCGGTAAGGGTAAAGGAGGCTGTAAAAATGGTGCCAAAGATTCGCATAGGCAAGTCTACCAAAAAGCGCTCTTCTGCACTGCCATTGCTGGATTTAACGGTCGCTTGGCCAAACGTTTC
>JALRFN010000120.1 GCA_023268425.1 Burkholderiaceae bacterium
CAGGTTGGTCGCGTCGTGGTCCAGGACACGCACGACGACTTTTTCACCGTGGATGGTGGGCAGCGTGCTGACGCGAAACTCGACTTGCCGTCCGCCCGCGCCATGCACCTGTTTGATGTGGCCGTCTTGGGGGAGTCGCCGCTCAGAGATGTCGAGTTTGGCCAAGACCTTGATGCGGGAAATCAAAGCCTCTTTGATGTCTGAGGGCGGCGCCTCTGCCTCGGTCAGGTGGCCGTCGATGCGCCAACGAATCCGCAGGGCATCACCCTGGGGCTCCAAGTGGATGTCCGATGCACGCAGCCGCACGGCGCTGCTCAACAGTGCGTTCAAGTAACGCACCACAGGTGCTTCGTTTGGGGCCTCGTTGGGCGTCCGGAGCGTCGGGGCTGTGGCGCCCGCCCTGAGGGGGCGCACACCTGTGGTGTTGGTGGGCGGTGCTTGAATTTTCATGTCTCATTTCAATTCACCGCAAAGTATACGTAATTATTAAATATTAATCAGTCGAAAATTGCCTCGATCACTTACTGAGTAAGCGCATGGCGTCTTCCAAGCCTTTGAGCGTGAGCGGGTACATGCGTCCTTGCACGATTTCGTGGATCACATCGATGCTTTGGCGATATTTCCAAACCCCTTGAGGCTCTGGATTGATCCATGCGTATTTGGGGAACGCTTTGAGCAAGCGCTGCAGCCATTCAGCGCCAGGTTCTTCGTTGTTGTATTCGACGCTGCCGCCGGGTTGCAGGATTTCGTAGGGGCTCATGGTCGCATCACCGACAAAGATCAGTTTGTAGTCTTTGTTGTACTTGCGGATGATGTCCCAGGTGGGAAATTTCTCAGCGTAACGGCGGCGGTTGTTGCGCCACATGAAGTCGTAAACGCAGTTGTGGAAGTAGTAGAACTCCAGGTGCTTGAACTCGCTTTTGACGGCGGAAAACAGTTCTTCCACGCGTTGAATGTGCTCATCCATGGTGCCGCCCACATCCATCAGCAGCAACACTTTGACGTTGTTGTGACGCTCGGGCACCATTTTGATGTCCAACAGGCCAGCGTTGGCTGCTGTACTGCGGATGGTGTCGGGTAAATCCAGTTCGTCTGGATGCCCTTCGCGAGCAAAGCGGCGCAGACGGCGCAGAGCGACCTTGATGTTGCGGGTGCCCAGCTCTTGCGAATCATCGTAGTCGCGATAGGCGCGCTGCTCCCAAACCTTCACGGCACTGCGGTTGCCCCCCTTGCCGCCAATGCGGATGCCTTGCGGGTTTTTGCCGCCATGGCCGAAGGGTGAGGTGCCGCCAGTTCCCACCCATTTGCTGCCGCCTTCATGGCGCTCTTTTTGTTCGTCCAGGCGCTTTTGCAGCTCTTTGAACAGCTCGTCGTAATCGTACTTGGGGGCGTTGGCGATTTGCTCGTCGCTGAGCACTTTCTCCATCGCCTTGCGCAACCACTCGGCCGGAATTTCTTTGGAGAAGTCGGCAATGGCCTCGACTCCTTTGAAGTACAGCGCGAATGCACGGTCGAATTTGTCAAAGTGCTTCTCGTCTTTGACCAAAGCTGAGCGTGCGAGGTAGTAAAAATCATCCAAGCTGCAGGCTTCTTGGTCAGGGCCGATCACGCCGTCTTTGAGAGCCTCAAGCAGCGTCAAATACTCTTTCACCGACACCGGCAATTTGGCGGCACGCAGGGTATAAAAAAATGTCGTCAGCATGGGAAACCGTTTCAGCGCGGACGTTGCAGCTGGTAGTCGAGGTGGTTCTTCACGGCGGGCCACTCGCTGGCGATGATGCTGTAAACCACGGTGTCGCGCATGCTGCCATTGGCGCCCAGCTGGTGGTTGCGCAACACGCCGTCGAGCTTGGCACCCAAGCGCTCAATCGCACGTCTGCTTTGCTGATTGAACCAGTGGGTGCGGAATTCCACCGCAATGCAATCCAGGTGTTCGAAGGCATGCGCCAGCAACAAGCGTTTGGCTTCGGTGTTTAAGGGGCCACGCTGCACGCTGGGGCGGTACCAGGTGGAGCCGACTTCAACCCGGCGGTTGTTGGCATCGACATTCATGTAGGTGGTCATGCCCGCAAAGCGATGTTGCGCGTCCAGTACGGCAAAGGGCAGCATGGTCCCTTGGTCTTGGAGCCGCAAGCGCCGCTCGATCTCAGCCTCGACGGCGTCGGGTGCTGGAATCAGCGTGTACCAGTGCCGCCAGATCTCACCCTCGGCCACAGCTTCTCTTGCAGCTTGCGCGTGCGTGCGTTGCAGGGGCTCCAAGTGTACGTGCTGGCCATGCAGCGACAGGGGGCTTAGCCAATTCGACATGTTTCAGCGGCCGCGGTTGTTCATGAACACCAACTTCTCAAACAAGGTCAGGTCTTGTTCGTTTTTCAATAACGCGCCGACCATGGGCGGTACGCTGATCGCCTGGTCTTCGCTTTGCAAGGCAGAGGCGGGGATGTCTTCGGCCATGAGCAGTTTGAGCCAATCCAACAGTTCGCTGGTGGACGGCTTTTTCTTCAAGCCCGGCAGGCTGCGGATGTTGAAAAAGGTCTTCATCGCTGCCGCGAGCAAGTCTTTTTTGAGGTCAGGGAAGTGCACCGCCACGATGCGTTCCATGGTCTCAGGCTCAGGAAACTTGATGTAGTGGAAGAAGCAACGGCGCAAAAACGCGTCGGGCAGTTCTTTTTCATTGTTGGAGGTGATGAACACCACGGGTCGGTGCTTGGTGCGCACCATCTGGTGGGTTTCATAACAGTAGAACTCCATGCGATCCAGTTCGCGCAACAAATCGTTGGGAAACTCGATGTCTGCCTTGTCGATTTCGTCGATCAACAAACAAACGGGTTGGTCGGCATCAAAAGCCTGCCACAACACGCCTTTGACGATGTAGTTGTTGATGTCCTTGACGCGTTCGTCCCCCAGCTGACTGTCGCGCAACCGGCTGACCGCGTCGTATTCGTACAAGCCTTGCTGCGCTTTGGTCGTGCTCTTGATGTGCCATTGGATGAGCGGCAAGCCCAAAGCCTGTGCAACTTCCTCTGCCAACATGGTTTTGCCTGTGCCCGGTTCGCCCTTGATGAGCAGGGGACGTTTGAGTGCGATGGACGCATTGACTGCGAGCATCAAATCAGGGGTGGCGACGTATTGATCAGAACCTTGGAATTTCATGCGAATCAAAAAGTGTTGGGATTGGAAATGCAGGCGCTTGTGGCGCTCAAGCGGCTGTAGCGCGTGTCTATAATGCGCTTGATTTTTATCAACCCAGTTGAACAGACCAGAGCATCATGAGACAAAGTTCCAGCAAATACACCACCCGTTTTGTCGCAGGGGTGACCCTCGCACTTGGCGCCGCTTGGGGTGCACATGCCGCGCAGGGTGATGCTCAAGCCGGCGCAGACAAAGCGGCCATGTGTATTGGTTGTCACGGTATTCCGGGTTACCAAAACGCCTTCCCGGAAGTTTACAAGGTGCCCAAAATCAGCGGTCAGTCAGCCAAGTACATTGAGTCGGCGCTGACGGCCTATCACAAAGGCGAACGCAAGCACCCGACCATGCGAGGGGTTGCGGGCTCCTTGAGTGAGCAAGACATCGCCGATTTGGCGGCGTTTTACGGTTCGCAAAGCAACGGCGTCACCTTGCCTGAGACAGCCAATCCGGCCCCAGAGGCGGTGGCTGCGCTGTTGAACAAGGGCGGTTGCGTGGCTTGTCACGGCGCCAATTTCAGCAAACCCTTGGACCCCAGTTACCCCAAGATCGCTGGTCAGCATCCCGACTATTTGTACGCGGCGCTCAAAGCCTACACGGTCAAAGGCAACGACATGGTCGGCCGTGGCAACGCCATCATGGGTGGCGTGGCACAACAGTTCTCGCACGCCGAAATGAAGGCCATGGCCAAGTACTTGGCTTCGCTGCCTGGTGAAGTGTTCACACAACCCTTGAATCGTTTCCGTTGATGCGTGCTGGGTTCGCCAGTTCAGAGATGACGGGCGCGAATTGAAACGCAAAAAGCCACCTTCGGGTGGCTTTTTGCTGACGATCGGCCGCGATCGTGGTGGCGTTTCAGTCGCGAGAGACCAAACGGCGAACGGCCTCCAGGTAGGCCTGTCCATCTGGTGGTTGACCCTGGCGTTGGCTGTGCCAAAGCATGTCACCCAAGCAAGCCATCACTTCGTGCTGGGCGGTGTGCAAATCGTCGTGGCGCTGGACCAATTGCTCGACCGCTTGTCTGATCCCAGGGGGTTGGTCAATGGAGCACTGCTCACTGACGCTCAGGTGCATCGACAAATGCAAAAACGGATTGTGCGCATCGGCTTCCCCTGTGTGAGCCAAGGCGCGCTCTTCATCGGCCAGAAGCGAGTGATACTCGGGGTGCTCTTGAATCCATTGCGCAGCCAAATGTTCGATGGCCTCCATTGGCGCTTGTTCTAATTGCTTGCGATAGGCGGCACAAAAAAACCGCCGCACATCGGCTTGGTTGGGGCTAAACATGGGTGCCCTCTGTGTTGACTGTTTGTAAATGTTTGGCAACCGCCATCACCAATTGTTGGCGGCTGTAGGGCTTGGTGATCACCATGTTCATGCCGCTGTTCAAAGCTTGGGTGCGGGTCTCACCCGTGACGTTCGCAGTGAGCCCAATGATCAACGGTTGCCGTGGCAAAGCTTGCTTGCGTATGGCTTGGGTCGCTTCGATCCCGTCCATCTTGGGCATGATCACATCCATCAACACCACATCGTGGTGGTGCGCTTCGAGGCTTGTCAGGGCCTCCCGACCATCGCCAGCTTCGTCCGTGCTGAGCAGTGGCAGGTCAGCCAACAGCAATTGCTTGGCCACGATGCGGTTGACTGGACTGTCGTCGACGATCAGCACCCGACCCTGCAAATGGGCGACGTCCAGGCTTGTTGGGGTGGGGCCATTGGCGTGCTCGGCTGCGCTGGTGGCATTCAGGGGCAGGCTGAGGGTGAATTGAGAGCCCTGCCCCACCACGCTGTGAACGTGGATACCGCCACCTTGGAGTTCGGCCAGTTGTTTGGAGATGGACAAGCCCAAACCAGTGCCGCCAAAGGTTCGTCGCGTGCGTTCTGTGAGGTTGGAAAAGCGGTCAAACACTTTGGGCAATTCGTTTGCGGAAATGCCAGGCCCGGTGTCTGAAACCTTGAATTGAATCCCCACCCCCGGCGAGTTGAAGACCTCAAGACGCACCTCACCCGCGACAGTGAACTTCGTCGCATTACCCAGCAGGTTGATCAAAATTTGGTTGATGCGGTCTGGGTCGCCCAAGACCCATGGGGGCAGATCAGGAGCGCAATGCACCGAGAACGCCACGCCTTTGTCTTTCAACATCGGCGCGAACATGTGTTCCAGTGCATGCACGTGTTCCACAAGCGAAATGGCCTGTGGTTGCAGACGCAGTTTGCCAGTTTGAAGTTGAGAAAAATCCAGCAAGTCGTTGATCAGTGTGAGCAGGTGCTTGGCTGAGTGGTCCATGTGCCCGAGCATGTCGCGGCTCTTGGCATCGATGGCGTTGCTGCGGTCGATGGCTTGCAAAAAACCAATGATCGCGTTCATGGGCGTGCGCAGTTCATGACTCACGGAAGCGACAAACTGGTCTTTTTGTTGTTGTTCCAGCAATAGGCGGTCTTGGGCCTCGCTGAGTTCTTGGTTGCGCTTGGTCAAACCCTTGACCAAAGCGCCTTGGATGTCTTGGTAGAGCAGCGGGAGTGCCAAGATGCTCAGCATCATGGCGGTGAAAGAAACATAGCGCCACAACAATTCGTCTTCGGGGGCGGTGTAGGGAGGGAGCCAACCCGCGTTTTGCGCGGCGGCGATGCCCGCAACGGTTACCAAGGTCAATGCGACCAGCGGTGGCAGCGAACGGGTGCCCAGTGTCATCAATGCTGGGACGGGCAGCACAAAATACCAAGCGGTCACGCTGGAGCTGAGTCCATTGGTCACGATCACGGTGTAGGTGATGTTGATGAAGCCAACGGCCAGAATGGCGATCACTGCGGTGATGTGCGAGAGCAATCGGCGCTTGCGAAGCCAGAAAGAAAGGCTTGCCGCGACCAAACTGGACGCGTTCAGCGTCCAAGGCTCTGCCTCCAGGGGCACGATGGTGAAGATCAAAAAATTGAGAATCGTCACCCAGGCCACCAACTCATATACCCGCTCGGGCTCACCTTGGCGCAGTTGCCCCAGCCAAAGTTGCCAGGCTTGCCTGGATGGGGTTGGGGTGCGCTGCTCTGTCATCTTGTGGCGGAGCATCAGTCGCACTTGAGGTCGGCGAATCCGCTTTGGCGCCATGCCTCGTACGTGATCACAGCCGCAGCATTGGATAAATTCAAGCTGCGCTGACCGGCTCGCATGGGTAAACGCAGACGCTGTTCTGGCGCGAAAGTTTCCAAAATGTCTGCTGGCAAGCCTTTGGTTTCTGAACCAAAGACCAGACAGTCGCCGGCTTGAAATGCGACTTCAAACGCGTGGTGTTTGCCGCGCGTGCTGAGTGCGAAGCGGCGGTGCTCGGGGCACGGGGCGTCGCGCAAAAAATCTGACCAAGAGGCGTGTTGGCGCACATGCGCATACTCGTGATAGTCCAAACCGGCGCGACGCAGTTGTTTGTCATCCATGTCAAAGCCCAAAGGGTGGACCAGATGCAGTTGCGCTCCCGTGTTGGCGCACAGGCGAATGATGTTGCCTGTGTTGGGCGGTATCTCGGGCTGTACCAAAACCAAGTGAATCATCCCCACATGCTACCCGGACTTGGAGCGGGTTCGTGCGAACACCAAGCCATAAATTGGCACATCGACATGTTGTCGGATGGCCGATGCGCAGGCGTTGAGGGTGGCTCCTGTGGTCATCACGTCGTCAACGATCACCACGCCGGTCCCTGCTCGCAGCAGCTCTTGCCGCTGTGGGTTCAGCCTGAATGCGTCTGCCACTGCGCTTTGCCTGCGTTGGTGGGGCAGGCTGTGTTGATCGGCATCCCAGCGAGTTCGTTCCAACAAGTTGGGGATCGCCTGGACTTCGCCAACGTGGATGTGGCGTTGGCATTGCTTGGCGAGTTCCCAGGCCTGGTTGAAGCCGCGCTCGCGCAGTTTGGCTGCATGTAAGGGCACGCCAGTCCAGAGCCACTGCCTCATTTCTGGGGCTTGTCCTTGCCAGGCGGCGACCAAAAAGTGTGCCATGGTTGACGCCAATGCGATGTGTTGCTCGGACTTCAAGTCGATGACCCACCTCGACCATGGGAATGCGTAGTCCACCGCCGCTACGACGCCTGCCAGTGCTCGCGGGTGACGCAAACAATCACCGCATATCTCGACGTGTGGCATGGGTCGTGCACAGCTGGGGCAACGCGGTTGTGGCCTTGTCCACACGCGCAAACACGCCGAGCAACACCGGCTGTGGGCATAGCAAGGCCAGGCGCCACACAGCAGGCACTGCGATGGCCAGTTGGGCGGCGTGAATTGAGCGAGGAAGGACATACACTGATGGTTGGCTTTGGTCGCCCGCCCCATTTGTTGGGCTTGCGGACGCAGACCGCTTCAGCTCATCTTGTGCCGCTTTTTATGTCCTCGTCAAACGCTCCCATCCCTCATTTGTGTGCCGTGGCCGCCTCGCGCGAGAGGCGTTTGCTGCAACAACCAAGCGTCTGGTTACACGAGGAATTGGCCGTGCAGATGGCGGCGCGTTTGAAGGTCTTGCGTAGTGCGCCTAAGCACTGGCTGGACTGGGCGCCGGAGTGGGGTGGGCAGCGTTCGGCTGCCGCCGTGGGCGCGGTTTTTCCGGCCGCACGGCGTTGGGTTCATCATCCAGACCGTTCGGCATCTGCGCCATCTGCGCCGTGGTGGCGCCTCGGCACATCGTCATCCCAATGGGACGGTCAGCGCGCTGTGGGCATGGTTTGGGCCAACATGGGCCTGCGTTCGGTGTTGCATCCAGCGTTGATATTTGGCCAATGGCATCAAGCCTTGGAGCCTGGTGGTTTGCTCATGTTTTCGGCGCTCGGGCCGCACAGCTTGCAGGCACTGCGAGAGGTTTACGCTGCGTGTGGTTGGGGCGAGGCGGCCACGCCGTTCGTAGACATGCACGATTGGGGCGACCAATTGTTGCAGGCGGGCTACGCTGATCCGGTGATGGACACCAGCTTTTTGGACCTGACTTATTCGAGTGCTGAGGCGATGCTCCAAGACCTGCGTGCCATGGGCCGAAACACCCACGACAGGCGATTCGCGGCCTGTCGCACTCCTCGGTGGCGGCAACAATTGCTGGAGGCCATCGAGTCCGACATGCCTCGCGATGCGCAAGGGCGATTGGTCTTGTCTTTGGAAGTCATTTGGGGTCATGCTTGGCGCGGTCTGTTGGCGCAGGCGGAGCCTACGACCACCATTTCGGCGAGAGACATGCGAGACATGCTGCGCCGCAACATCCGTAAATAGTCGCAGACTTATATTCGTTTTGCGTACTTTTGATGCGCAAGCGCAAGATCATTAGGGTTTACCCTTGGTTTTCGAGTCGCGTTCTGGCGGAAAACCCGTCAATTCTTTGCTTTAATCTCGGGTTGACATTTATCAACGCTCGTCTGCGGGCGAACATATCTTGTGGAAAAGTGAGTAAAACCATGTTAGTGAGGCAACACGGCTGGTCCGTTTGGCGTTCAATCAAGGGAAAATGGTCTGCTTTGGCAGCAGCGGCTGCTGCCACGGTGAGCACTGCGGCTTTTGCTGTGAATGATTTGCCCGGTGGCCCCGTCGTCAATGGCTTGAACCTTCAGCCCGCTGCCTCCAAAATCATGGAAGAGTTGCACTGGCTGAACTACTTCATCCTCGCGATCTGCGTGGTGATTTTTGTGGTGGTGTTTGGCGTGATGTTCTATTCCATCCTGCACCACCGCCGCTCACGCGGCCACGAGGCCAAAGAGTTGGCGGAACCACTGTGGGTCGAGTTGGGCTGGACCATCGTTCCCTTCTTGATCGTGATCGGCATGGCCTTGCCCGCGACCAAGGTGTTGGTTGCACAAAAAGACACCTCCAACGCGGACTTGACGGTCAAAGTCACCGGTATGCAGTGGAAGTGGGGTTACGACTACATCAAAGGTGAGGGCGAGGGCATCGGCTTTTTGTCGACCTTGGACAACAGCCACCGCGTGCTGTCCAACTCGGGCGAACACAAGAACCTGCCTGACGACTACCTGCTGAAAGTGGATCGCCCCTTGGTGGTCCCGGTCGGGAAAAAAGTGCGTGTGATCACCACCGCAACCGACGTGATTCACGCGTGGTACGTGCCGCGTTTGGGCATCAAGCAAGACGCAATTCCTGGCTTTGTGCGTGACAACTGGTTCAAAGCTGAAGTGACGGGCGATTTCTATGGGCAGTGCGCTGAGTTGTGCGGCAAAGAGCACGCCTACATGCCCATCCAAGTCAAGGTGTTGAGCCAGAAGGATTACACCGCTTGGGTCGATGAGCAAAAGAAAGCCATGGCCGCGCTGGCTGATGACCCCAATAAAGTCTGGGAGCAATCGGCGTTGATTGAGCGTGGTGCCAAGGTTTACGCAGCCAACTGTGCGGCCTGTCACCAGGCCAACGGCAAGGGCGCGGGCCCAATCCTGCCCCTGGACGGTTCTGCAATCGTCTTGGATGAAAATGCTGGTGCGATGGCCCAGGTGCTGCTGCATGGTCGCAACAACGGCGCCATGCCCGCTTGGAACTCGCTGAGCGATACCGAATTGGCAGCCGTCATGACGTTTGCCAAAAACACCTGGTCCAACCGGACTGGTCAAACCGTGCAACCCAAGGCCGTTACTGCCTTGCGTGGCCAATAAATTCAACGCGTCGACATAGGAAGGAAACGAGATGAGTGCTGTACTGGGCCATCACGATCACGCACACGATGATCACCATCACGCACCTGAAGGCTGGCGCCGTTGGGTTTTTGCAACCAACCACAAAGACATTGGTACCTTGTACCTGTTGTTCAGTTTCACGATGTTCATCGTGGGTGGTATTTGCGCATTGGGTATCCGCACAGAGCTGTTCTACCCTGGTTTGCAGGTGATCAACCCCGAGTTGTTCAACCAGTTCACGACCATGCACGGCTTGATCATGGTGTTTGGCGCGATCATGCCCGCCTTCGTGGGCTTCGCCAACTGGATGTTGCCCTTGCAAATTGGCGCTTCTGACATGGCATTTGCGCGCATGAACAACTTCAGCTTCTGGCTGATGATCCCTGCCGCCATCATGCTGGTAGCGGCCTTCTTCATGCCGGGCGGCGCACCGTCAGCTGGCTGGACGCTGTACGCGCCGCTGACGCTGCAAATGG
>JALRFN010000182.1 GCA_023268425.1 Burkholderiaceae bacterium
AACGACCCGGATGACGCCAAGTTCATGTCGGAAGTCGCTGGCACCAAGATCGACGAAGCCTTCATCGGCTCGTGCATGACCAACATCGGTCACTTCCGCGCTGCGGCCAAGGTCTTGGGCGGTGCGCGCGACATCCCGGTCAAACTGTGGGTCGCGCCGCCGACCAAGATGGACGAGAGCGAGTTGATCAAAGAGGGCCACTACTCGACTTTTGGCACGGCCGGTGCGCGCACCGAAATGCCGGGCTGCAGCTTGTGCATGGGCAACCAAGCGCAAGTGCGTGAAGGCGCCACGGTCATGTCGACCTCGACCCGCAACTTCCCCAACCGCTTGGGCAAAAACACGCAAGTGTTCTTGGGCTCAGCCGAGTTGGCTGCGGTGTGCTCCAAGTTGGGCAAAATTCCGTCCGTCGAAGAGTACCAAGCCGCTGTGGGCATCATCAACCAAGATGCTGGCAACGTGTACAAGTACATGAACTTCAACGAGATTGAAGAGTACGCAGAAGTCGCTGCCAAGGCCTAAGTGCCATTGGCCCTAGCCCCCTTAGCGGGCTAGGTCAGCGCAGAAACCCGCCGCCGTTGAGGTTGGCGGGTTTTTTCTTTGTGCTGAGTGAAACCCATGCGCGTGCGCGGCGAATGACGCCATGGGAGGTGCGATATGAATCCACGCAAGATGCGCCAGATCAGCGGTTTGCTGGCAGTGACCCTGGCTGGAACCGCGCTCGCCGCGCAGGTGCCGCAAGCCTGTGATCAAGCCAGTGTGCAAGCCATCACTCAAGTGGTTGAGCTGTATACCTCGGAAGGTTGCAGCTCTTGTCCACCCGCTGACCGCTGGTTGTCCACGCTCAGTGGCCGTGACGAGGTGTTGGCCATGTCGTTTCATGTCTCGTACTGGGATCGCTTGGGTTGGCCAGACCCCTATGCTTCTGCCGAGTCGACGCAGCGCCAGTACCGCTGGGCCGAGCGCATGCGCAACGCGCAGGTCTACACCCCGCAGGTGGTGGCCAATGGCCAGGACTGGTGGGCTTGGCGTTACCGTGATTTGCCCAAGGCTTTGGCGCCCAGTTCATTGGGCGTGACTTTGACGCGCGATGCGCAAGGCCTACACGTGCAGGTCAGCAGCCGCGCCGATGACGCCAAGACTTACGGCGCCTACTGGGTGTATTTGCAAGACGGCATCCAAAGTCGGGTCAAAGCGGGCGAGAACGCGGGGGAAACATTGACGCATGACCACGTTGTGCGCTGGCAGCGCCAAGAGCCCTTGTGGACGGGGCGTGATGGCGGGCGTTGGACGGCGCCTGCACCCGGGCCGGGCACCGACCGTGTGGCGCTGGTGCTGACTGAGGCTGATGGCTTGACGCCGCTCAAGGCCGTACAGATGCGACTGTGTAAGTGAGCGTTTGCTCATGCGCTCAAGGTCTTTGATGCAACTGATCGACGTGCGACCAGCGCGCCAATAAACCACTGAGTTTGACCGATCAAGCTGAGGGGGGGCAGGCGCGTGGGTGGCAGGCACTCAGGCCAAGTGGGCGCCCGGTTGCCCGGGGGCTGATCGGCTCCGTTGTCGATCAAACTGCGGTCGATGGGCCTCAAGCGCTCGCGGTTTCGTCGTGTTGCATGCGTGCAATCAAAGCGCCGTCCATCGGCCCATCTGCTGGAATGCAAACGTGCAAAGGGCTGCCGGGGGCCACTTGAATCGCCTGGCCATCGACGCTGGTCATGGCGGTCAACTGAATCTGGCGGTTGCCGCTGGGGTGAATGATTTCCAGCGTGTCGCCGACCGAGAATTTGTTTTTGGTTTCGACCTCCACCCAACCGTCGGCACGCACTTGTACGACTTCGGCGACAAACTGGCTGCGTGTGCTGCTGGAGTGGCCGGCAATGTAGTTTTGGTAGTCCTGCGCCGGGCGACGCTCCATGAGTCCGCTGGTGTAGCCGCGATTGGCCAGGCCTTCGAGTTCAAGCAGCAAGTCTTTGTCGAAGGGGCGGCCGGCTACGGCGTCGTCGATGGCGCGGCGGTAAACCTGTGCCGTGCGGGCGACGTAATAGTGGCTCTTGGTGCGACCCTCGATCTTGAGCGAGTCAACGCCGATTTGGGTGAGCTTCTCGACGTACTCAATGGCGCGCAAGTCTTTGCTGTTCATGATGTAAGTGCCGTGCTCATCTTCCATGATGGGCATCAACTCACCTGGGCGATTGGCCTCTTCGATCAACCACACCTTGTTGGCCTCGGGGTGGCGTTGGCCGTCGCCCGTGGTGGCAAACGCGCTGGCTGCGTCTTCGTCCTCTTGGGCGAAGTTGAAGCCGTCCAAGCGTTGCAAGGCCACGGCCTCACCCGTATCGGTGTCGGTGGTGGCGTCGTGCGTCTTGTAGGACCAGCGGCAGGCGTTGGTGCAGGTGCCTTGGTTGGGGTCGCGTCGGTTGAAGTAGCCCGACAACAAGCAACGGCCCGAGTAAGCGATGCACAGCGCGCCGTGCACAAAGACTTCCAATTCGATGTCGGGGCAGTCGTTACGGATGGCCTCGATCTCGGCCAAGCTCAGTTCGCGCGACAAGATGATGCGGCTCACGCCTTGCTTTTGCCAAAACTTCACCGCCGCACTGTTGGTGGTGTTGGCTTGCACCGAGATGTGGATGGGCACTTCAGGCCACAAGCCTTTTTCCATTTGCTCGCGCACCAACATGATCAAGCCAGCATCCGCCATGATCAGTGCATCGGGACGCATCTCCACCACCGGCTGCAGGTCGCGCAGATAAGTGCGCAGCTTGTCGTTGTGGGCAATCAAATTGCTGGTGACGAAAAACTTTTTGCCCCTGGCGTGGGCTTCTTGGATGCCGGTGGCCAGTTGTTCCAGCTTGAACTCGTTGTTGCGTGCGCGCAGGCTGTAGCGCGGCTGGCCGGCATAGACCGCGTCAGCGCCAAAGTCATACGCGGCGCGCATGCGTTGCAAGGTGCCCGCGGGCAAAAGGAGTTCAGGGGCGCGCAGAGTGGTCATGGCGAAATGGGCCTCGCTCAAACAAGGTGGCGCAAGGCTTACAAAACGCAAGCTTTGCTGATCAATTCAAAAGATTGCGAATGCCTGATCGGTTCTAAGATTCCACGCAGGTCGGAGAGCACTTGGACGTGGGCGTGGTGAACAAAGGAACTCAACTGCCAGCAGTTTTGGCAAAAGGCATTGCGTGGTGGATTGTCGCGCAGATTGGCTCGTTGGGGTGTGTGTGGGCCGAGGTGCCCGCCAGGGGCGAGGGGCCATCGCCACTGCCGTCCAGCGCCCCCTCACGTGCAGGACAAGACCTTGCGGGCACTCAGGACGCCTTTTACAACTGGGTCTGGCTTTACCTGAAGCGCAAAGACGCTGCCCCGTCACACGACGCTCGCCAGCAGCAGTGAGCGCCACAGGCGCTGGCAAAATCTGGCCATGACTCACCCCAGCACCACCATCGCAGGCGCAGGCATTGCGGGCTTGTCCTCGGCACTGGCCCTGAGCCGCATCGGGGCGCGGGTCACGGTGGCTGAGCGTTCGGCGCAGTTTTCAGAAGTCGGCGCGGGCATTCAACTGGGGCCCAACGCCGTGCGGCGTTTGCTGGCTTGGGGCTTGGATTTGAACAGCAGCCTGCAAGCCAGCGTGCCGGAGCGCCTGCAGGTCTTGGGCGCCGCCGACGCACGCGAGCGCGGGTGCTTGCGATTGGGGGATGCCGCGCACGCGCGTTACGGCGCGACCTACGCCACCGTGCACCGCGCCGATTTGCACGCCGCCTTGTTGCACGCCTTGCGCGGGCAGGTCGATGTTGATTTGCACTTGAACCAAGATCTGCGCTGGCGTTCTGGCAGCTTGTTCAGCGGCGACCAGGCGCTTGCGCCCCATGAGCTCACCGTCGTGGCCGATGGTGTGTGGAGCCAATTGCGCTCAGCCGTGGTCGAAGACGGGCCCCCGTTTTGGACGGGCCATGTCGCTTACCGTGCATTGGCACGCATGGCCGACTTGCCCACACATTGGCGCGTCAACCAAGTGACCGTGTGGCTGGGCCACGACTTGCACGTGGTGCACTACCCGGTGCGGGGCGGTGAATATTTGAACGCCGTGGTGTTGGCCGAAGCGCCACAACGCCAGCCCAGTCAAGACTGGGACCAGGCCGCTGATGCACAAGGGGTGCGAGACGCGCTGCGCGCTTGCCATCCGCGCTTGCAAGCTTTGGTGGATGACTGCCTGGCGGCAGGTGCGCAGTGGCGCTTGTGGGCCTTGGCCGGGCGAGCACCAGTGCGCGGCGCACACGAATTGGTGCGCGATCGCGTGGCTTTGGCGGGCGACGCTGCCCACCCCATGTTGCCTTATCTGGCCCAAGGCGCGGGCATGGCGATTGAAGACGCGCAAGCGCTGGCCGAGGCACTGGTCAACTATGCCGATGTGCCCCAAGCCTTGCAGGCCTACGCACAAGCGCGTTGGCAACGCGTGGCCCGCGTGCAAGCGCGCGCCATGCGCAACGGCCGCATCTTTCACCTGCGTGGACCTATAGCCTGGGCGCGTGATGCGGCCATGCGCATGGGCGGTGAGGCCGTCTTGGATGTGCCTTGGTTGTATGCCGAGTGAATGACGCCAACTCGTGTGCAAGTGCATGCAGACCACGCGCACGGCGAGGGTGGTTCAGTGGTCTTGGGTGTTGCGCAGAAGCTTGGTCGCCACCACGGTGACCACAGCCAGGCACTGCGAACGTCAAACACGGCGCCGTGTTCGGCATCGCTGAACGAAACGCACAACTCGTCGCAACTGCATTGCGGTTTTCGTGTGCCTGTCTGGCAACGGTAGCTGCCCAACACGGGGCAACGGGGGCACTCGCTTTCGGCCCAAACCAGCCCTTTGACATCGTGTGTTCATCAACCCGAGGTTCGGGCGGTGTTTGGTCATCAAGCTTCGACCATCTGCTGAAGGCTAGCCTTTGCGCCCCCCTTTCGTCGGGTGCGATGAGCTGATATTCTGAGCTGATGCAGGCTGTCTTTTTTGATTCCATGCCGGTTCGCCGCTATGACCGTGAAGGGGGTAAACACGCCCACGAGCATGCTCAGGTGTTGTTCGGAATTGACGGCGCTCTCCAGGTCGAGGTGGAAGGCCACAGCGCCTGGGTCGACGCCACCTCAGGCTTGGTTATTCCTCCAGGCGCAAGCCATACCTACTGCGCTCAGCGTACGGCACGGGTTTTGGTCCTGGATGATTTGACTGGCCCCACAATAGAGCGAATGCGCCGATTTGCATTGCCTCAAGGTTGGCGTGGAGGCGAACTGGCTATGGACGCTGTCCTGGAGACCCTGCTGGGTGCCCGCACGATCCGCGCCCGCCGCCGAGTCGATCTGGATGAATTGGTCGAGTACATCGATGCCGATTTGCATCGGGACTGGCGTGTGGCTGACTTGGCTGCCCTCTGTTGCCTCAGCCCGCAGCGTTTGCGAGCCCGTTTTGCGCAGGCGCTGGGCCAGTCGCCTCTGGCTGTCGTCAGAACCCGGCGGCTCATTCGCGCTGAGCAACTGCTGACAAGAGGCTTCTCTCTCGAGGCCGTGGCCCTGCAAGTGGGTTACAGCAGTGCGAGCGCCTTGTCAGCAGTCCTTCGTCGGGAGCGCAACAGCGGGGCCCGAGCGTTGCGCAAAAGACGAGCGTTTCTCGAAAGTTGAATCGGCTGATGCCCTCAGAATGCCGGCCATGCAAGTTACTGTTCGTCCGCTTCTTGGCGTCGTTTGTGTGGTCGCCGCAGCCATGCTCTGGGGAACCACCGGCACATCGCAGGCACTCGCGGGTGGCGCTTTGTCCCCGATCTGGTTTGGTGCCCTGCGTTTGCTGTTTGCCGCGGTGTTCTTCGTGGTGTTTGCCGCTGTCACTGGCGCACTCGATCGATCCGCTTGGCAAGGCCTAACGCCACAAACCGCCATCGGCGCAGGACTGTGCATGGCTGCCTACAACTTGACGTTCTTTGCAGGCGTCAAATTCACTGGAGTCGGGGTGGGTACCGCGATCGCGTTGGGCAGTGGACCGATTTGGGCTGGCTTGCTGCAGGCCATATTCCAACGACAAGCGCCGACCACCGCGTGGTGGGCAGGGACCACAGTCGCGATCGTGGGTGGTGTGCTGCTGTCCTTAGGCGGCGGATCTGCGGCCGTGTCACCGCTTGGCGTGTTGCTGTGTCTGGGATCCGGGTTGTCCTACGCGATCTACACCCTGCTGAACAAGCGCATGGTCGGTCACGCGCCAGCCGCGTCAATCACGCTGGCGGCCTTTGGCGTCGCTGCACTGGTGGCGCTGCCAGCCGCAGCGCTTCAAACAGGCTGGCCTAGTCTTCATGCGCGCGACCTGATCGCCGTTGCCTATACAGGGATGGTGACCGCCGGCGCGGGCTATCTGCTGTTCAGCTTCGCGTTGCATCACCTCAGGCCCGCCACGGCTGTCACCTTGGCGCTGACTGAGCCAGTGGTGGCGTTCATGTTGGCCGCGCTGATACTAGAGGAGCCCGCGAGCCACACGGCATTCAGTGGTCTGGCTCTGGTGCTGGCAGGTGTGCTGGCGGTGATACGAACCGAGCTTTCGAATCAGCGCAGCTAGGCATGCGTCGTCAGCTTGGAGCGCGCCACGGACCAAGCTGAAACATAGTGGCTTGGGCTTGGGGACTGTTTGCGGCGACAGCGGCATGTTGAGCTGGCGTAAACGAACGAGCCCTATGGCCTGCTGCCCTCCTTGGTGGTTGCCAGGCATAAGCGCCAACCCGATAGGTCAGGTGAGCCCGGTTCACTCATGAGACACCGTTCAACTCAACTCTGTCCGCACTGCCCACAGCTCAGGGAACAAGACCACGTCCAGCATTTTCTGCAGATAGCCCACGCCGTTGGTGCCGCCGGTGCCGGGTTTGAAGCCGATCACGCGTTGCACGGTGGTGAGGTGGCGAAAGCGCCAGAGGCGGAAGGCTTCTTCAATGTCGGTGAGTTTTTCACCGAGTTGGTACAAGGCCCAGTGGGCTTGTGGTCTGCTGTAAATGGTTTTCCACGCGGCTTGCACGCTGGCGTTGTGGCTGTGGGCTTGCGTCCAGTCGCGTTGCAGGCAGGCCGCGTCAATGGCCAAGCCCTGTCTGGCCATGAGTTGAATCGTGTCGTCGTACAACGAAGGCGCTTCAAATGAGGCTTGCACTTGGGTCAGGCGCTCAGGGGCGTGGGCGTGGGGTTTGAGCATGGCGGCATTTTTGTTGCCCAGCGCAAATTCGATGCAGCGGTATTGAAAGCTTTGGAAACCGCTGGCCTGACCCAAGCTCGGGCGAAAGCCGTTGTACTCCGACGGAGTGAGGGTGGTCAGCACACTCCAGGCGCTGACCAGTTGTTCCATGATGCGCGTGACCCGCGCCAGCATTTTGAACGCTGGGTCCAGGTCATCTTGGCGCACGCAGGCTTGGGCAGCCGTGAGTTCGTGCAGCATGAGCTTCATCCACAGCTCGCTGGTTGGGTGTTGGATGATGAACATCATCTCGTGGTGATCACCTGATAGCGGCTGTTGCGCGCTGAGCAGTTGTTCGAGTTGCAGGTGGTCGCCGTAGCTCATGGTGCGCGCGAAGTCGGTGCGCGCGCCGGATTGTTCGGCAATGTGTTGTGCGCTCATTGGGCAGGTCATGTTCAGGTCACCGCTTGGCGTTGTTGAAATGGGGCGGCTTGCCATTCGCCGCTGTGCAGCACGTCGCGCAGGGCTTGCGCCGCGTCCCACACGTCGACAAAGCGCAAATAAAGCGGTGTGAAACCAAAACGCAAGATGTCCGCTTGTTGGGCGTCGCCTGCGCGGAAGTCACCGATGACGCCCCGTGCGATCAGCGCTTGCACCATGGCGTAGGCACCGTGTGCGCAGCTGAGGCTGACTTGTGAGCCGCGCTTGCCGTGTTCGCGTGGTGTGACCACGCTCAAGCCGTTGGCGGACGCAAAGTCGTCCACCAGCTGCATGAACAAGTCGGTCAAGGCCAAGGACTTGGCGCGCAGCGCGGCCATGCCCCCCAGGGCTTGGCTGGCCAAAAACGTGTCCATGCCCACGTCCAGTGCGCACAGGCTGATGATGGCTTGGGTGCCGCATTGGTAGCGCGCAATGCCAGAGGCCGGTTCGTATTGCGGGTCAAAGGCAAATGGTGCGGCGTGGCCCCACCAGCCCGACAAGGGTTGCCACGCGGCGTCGACGTGGCGCGGGTGCACCCAAGCAAAAGCTGGAGCGCCAGGGCCGCCGTTGAAGTATTTGTAGCCGCAGCCCACAGCGAAGTCGGCGTCGGCACCCAGCAAGTCCACCGGCACGGCGCCAGCGCTGTGTGCCAAGTCCCAAATCACCAAGGCACCGGCTTCGTGCGCGGCGCGGGTGAGCGCGGCCATGTCGTGCATGGCGCCGGTGCGGTAGTTGACATGGGTGAGCATCAACACGGCCACGTCGCCGTTGAGCGCGCCCGCGATGTCGTCTTGATCGACCAACTCGACGCGGTGACCGCTGTCGCGCGAGATGCCCTGCGCGATGTAGAGGTCGGTGGGGAAGTTGCTGCGCTCGGACACGATGCGGCTGCGCCCCGGGCGCAAAGCCAGTGCGGCTTTCAAGACCTTGTAGAGGTTGATCGAGGTGGTGTCGGTGGCCACGGTTTGTCCGGGCTGGGCGCCGATGAACTGGCCGATTTTGTCGCCCACGCGCAGTGGCCATTCAAACCAGCCCGCGCTGTTCCAACTGCGAATCAGGTCTTGCCCCCAGGCTTGTTGAACGGTGGCGGCCACGCGCTCTGGCGTGGCTTTGGGCAAGGGCCCCAACGAATTGCCATCCAGATAAATGGTGTCGGCTGGGAGCTCAAATAGGTCACGCAGATGGCGCAAGGGGTCTTGCGCGTCGCGTTCCAAGCAGGTTTGTCGGGTGGTGTGCATGGCCGCTGAAGGTAACACCGGCGCGCTTGCTGTGGTGTCGGTTTGAACCGACACCACAAAACCACGCTTCGTGTTAGCACGACTGGGTTGAGTGGCTTGGGCGTAACGTTTGTTGACGGCGTGCGAATGCTTCAGCAAAGGAGTGCACATGCGTCTGCGGTTCAATCCACTTCCCCGGCTGATCATGGCCGGCGTTTCAGCCTTGTTTTTGGGGCCAGTGTTTGCCCAAACGGGCGTGGCCAATGAGGCCCATGTCTGCCAGATGGCCTCGCTGTCGGTGCAGATTTTGGGCAGTGGTGGTCCAGAGTTCGACGCCCAACGCGCGTCCACAGGCTACGTCGTGTGGCGCCACGGCAAGGCCTGGGCCTTGGTGGATGCGGGTTCGGGCACGCGGCTGCGTTTTGCGCAAACCGGTGCCAAGTTTGAAGACCTCAAACACGTCTTGTTCACGCATTTGCACGCGGACCACAGCGTGGATTTTGCGGGTTTCGTGAAGTCTTCGTATTTCACCCAGCGCACCAGTCCGCTGGCGGTTTGGGGGCCGACGGGCAACGCGCAGTTGCCCGCCATGTCGGCGTTTGTGCAAACCTTGCTGGCGCGGCCTGCGGGGGTCTATCCTTACCTCAATGACTTCCTGGGCGAGGGGGGACAGTACCGCATCCAAACGCACGACGTCGACGCCCAAGACCACCAGGTGCGCGAGGTCTTCAGTGCAGACGGCGTGCGGGTCTCAGCGGTGGCGGTGGAGCACGGGGCTTTGCCTGCGCTGGCTTGGCGTTTGGACGTGGAGGGCGCCTCGGTGACCTTCAGTGGCGACACCAGTGGCCGCCACGGTTGGTTGGCGGCGCTGGCCAAAGACACGGATTTGCTGGTGGCTCACCACGCCATCACCTGGCGCCATCAAGGGGTTTACGGCTTGCACATGCCGCCCGAGGTCATCGGGCAGGTCGCTCAGCAAGCCCAGGTCAAGCGGGTGTGGCTGTCACACCGCATGTTGCGCACCCTGGGCGACGAAGAACGCACGCTAGCGGACATCCGCAATCACTATGCAGGACCTGTCAAGTTTGCCGACGATTTGCAGTGTCGGGTGGTTTTGCCGTGAGTTTCAAATGCGCAAGTCAGGCGTGAAGGGCCCAAAGTGCGCGCTCAAGAAGGCCTCGCCTTCTTCGAGCATGAAGTAGCGAAAGGCCTCGGCAGCAGGCGACAGCACCTTGGACAGGGTGTGCACCACATTCCAGTTGCGCACCACGGGCGTGCCCGGCACATCGAGCAGAGCAAGCAGCTGGTTTTTCAGCTCCAGTTCCAAAACGTGCAGCGAGACAAACGACAAGCCCATGCCGGCCATGACGGCTTGTTTGATGGTCTCGTTGCTTTGCATCTCCATGATGCTGCTGGGTTGTACACGGTGTTCGCGAAAGAACTTCTCCATGGCTGCGCGTGTGCCCGAGCCTTCCTCGCGGATGATGAACGCGAACTGGCCCAAGACCGAGGGGTCTGGGTGACCGACTTTCAAGATCGGATGGTCTGGCGGGGCGATGAAGACGTGCGGTTGCGCGGCAAAGGGCTCAGCCCGCGTGGCCAGGTCTTTGGGCGGTCGGCCCATGATGGCGATGTCCAGCTCGTTGTCGCGCAGCATTTGCACCAGCTGCTCGCGGTTACCCACCACCAGTTTCACGTCGATGCCGGGGTGTTCTTGGCGGAAGTTCACCAACAAACGCGGGATGAAGTACTTGGCTGTGGAGACCATGCCAATGGTCAATTGGCCAATCTCCAGCCGCTGCAGCCGCAAAGCGGCGTCTTCGGCGTCTTTGAGCGTGGCCAAGATGCGCCGCGCGTAGACCAGCATGTACTCGCCAGCGGTGGTCAGGCTGACCTTTTTGCCTTTGCGCTCAAACAGTGGCAAGCCGACGTGCCCTTCCAACTCTTTGACTTGCATGGTCACGGCCGGTGGGGTCAGGTGCAGGCTCTCGGCAGCGCGCACAAAAGACAGGTGGCGGGCGACCTCATTGAACACGCGCAGTTGGCGAAAGGTGGCGTTCTTCATTAAGTAATTTATGAATTAACTTGCTAGAAGATTTGAATTTACCTTATTCACCATCGTTTTTAAAGTCCCCCCATCGCAATTTTGCGCAGCCATTCCACGAGGAGGACAACATGGACCAATCTGCACGCTACGCTGACCTGGGCTTGAATGAAGACGAGTTGATGGCCGGCGGTGGCCACATCTTGGTGGCCTACAAAATGAAACCCAAGGCAGGTTACGGCTACCTGTCGGCTGCGGCGCACTTTGCCGCCGAGTCGTCGACTGGCACCAACGTGGAGGTCTCGACCACCGACGAGTTCACCAAGGGCGTGGACGCCTTGGTCTATCACATCGACGAGGCCAGCGAGGACATGCGCATCGCTTACCCCATCGACTTGTTCGACCGCAACATCACCGATGGCCGCATGGCACACTTCGGAACCTACAACGGAAACCCGTTGGTGATGGCTGCCGCTATCGCCGTCGACGAGATCGCAACGCCAGCTGCGCTGGAGCGGGCCATCGATATATTTGTCGAGCTCTTCTAGCGTGTCCAGTGCACGGCCAAAGACAACTTCAATCTTGCTGCCA
>JALRFN010000197.1 GCA_023268425.1 Burkholderiaceae bacterium
AAGAAGGTCAGCCGCGCGGTGGGCTCCGGCGAGCGTGTGATTCACACCGTCGAGCGCCCAGCCTTCCTGGCCAAGAACCGTTACGACCTGCCCGACACGCTGCCCCTGGAATGGTCTGCCTTTGCGCAGGCCATGCCTGAAACCTTGCATTCCACCCTGATCCCTTCCACCACCACTCGCACTTGAAAAGGAGTATTCACCATGGCTTCATTCGGACAAACCTTTGACGCTTCCTCAGTTGAGCCCAGCAGCAGCTACGACGTGTTGCCCCCGGGCAAGTACCTCGGCCAGATCGTCGCCAGCGAAATGCGTGCGACCAAAGACGGCCACGGCCAGTATCTGTACTTGGAGGTTGACATCCTGGACGGGCAGTATGCCGGCCGCAAACTGTTCGACCGCTTGAACCTGGTCAACGCCAACACCGACACGGTGCAGATTGCCCAGCGCACGCTGTCTTCGATCTGCCGCGCCGTGGGCAAGATGCAGGTGAGCAACTCCGAACAGTTGCACCTGATCCCCATGACCTTGGATGTGCGGGTGCGCCCGCCCAAGGGCTTGTACGGCGAATCCAACTCGATTCGCTACCTGCCACGAGTCACTTCGGGGGCCACGTCTGGTGCCGCTGCAGCCCCCGCCTCATCCACCCCTGCATTCCTGCAGCCGCCGCAAGCTGAGGCCGCCCGTCCGATCACGGCGGCGCCCACCATGACGCCAGCGGCCAACGGTCTGCCCTGGAAGCGCAGCGCCTGAGGGGGTTTCTCGCATGCATGAGCACGTTCACCTGGCTACGCCTGTCCGGCTGCCTGACACCTTGTCGGGCTGTCGGGAGCGGCTGGCCGCACTTCAAGATGAGATCGCGTCGATCCGGATTCAGATCGCCACAACAGACATCCGTCGCCAGACGGAGAAGAAGTCGTTAGATGCCACCTGGTTCCACCGGGCCAAGACGGCGCTGCGCCTAAAGCAGCAAGAGCTGGCGCAGTTGACCGCTCACATGGCAAAGCTCAATGCAGCCGAGCCTGTCAGTCACCGTGCCAGGTTCAAAGATGCACTGATTGAGGTGCTGCGTGCCGATTGCGATGATGAACGCTGGCAGGCTGCGGTCACCCGCGCCCGCGAGCTTCACGCCAAACAGGGGGTTCAGCATGGCTGAGTTGCCCACCATCACCAGCCCCACCCGTGACGCTATCTTTGCGGCCTACGAGGCCGACTCAAGGGACGGCTTTCGCAGCCACTTGGGCGCCTCGCTCATTGGCAAGGACTGCGAACGCGCGCTCTGGTTTGATTTCCGCTGGGTCACCCGGGCTCAGCATCCTGGGCGCCTGCTGCGACTTTTTGAAACCGGTCAGCTTGAAGAAGCCCGGCTGGTCCAAAACCTGCGCCGCACCGGCGCCACGGTGTTGGAGGTTGACCCGGACACGGGACGCCAGTTTCGGGTCCAAGCGCATGGCGGCCACTTCGGTGGCTCACTGGATGGTGTCGCCATCAATCTGCTCGAAGCGCCCAAGTCCTGGCATGTGCTGGAGTTCAAGACCCACTCGGTCAAGAGCTTCAACGACCTGTTTGCCAAGAAGGTGCGTGAGAGCAAGCCGCTGCACTTTGCCCAGATGCAGACCTATATGCACCTCATGGGTCTGACCCGGGCGATGTATCTGGCGGTTTGCAAGGACACCGATGACGTGTACGTCGAACGGGTTGAGGCAGATCCTGCTTTTGCGCAGGGACTGTTGGCCAAGGCGGAGCGTGTCATCTTTGCCGCCACACCGCCGCCCCGCATCAGCGCAGATCCTGCTTGGTACCAGTGCCGCATGTGTGATCACGCGCCGGTGTGCCACGCCGGTGCAGCGGATGCTGCCACGCCCGAGGTCAATTGCCGCACCTGCCTGCACGCCACACCCGTTGACGGTGGGTGGCACTGCGCAAGGCACGACCGTCGGTTGACCGAGGCCGACCAGCGCGCTGCCTGCGCGCAGCACCTTTTCATTCCAGCGCTGGTGCCGGGCCAGCAAATCGACGCAGGCGAGGACTGGGTCGAGTACGAGTTCGCCAGTGGGAATCGCTGGCGCGACACCGGTAAGAACAAGTACGCGAACACCTTTTCAGGAGCACAAGCATGAGTCTGACCTTACGACCGTATCAAAGCGGCGCCATCCAAGGCATCTACAACTATTTCCATGAGGCCACCGGCAACCCGCTGGTGGTGATCCCAACCGCTGGCGGCAAGTCCCTGGTCATGGCCACCTTCGTCGAGGGGGTGCTCAAGGCCTATCCGGATCAGCGCATCCTGATCGTGACCCATGTGCGTGAGTTGATCGAGCAGAACCACGCCGAGCTCAAAAAGCTCTGGCCACAAGCCCCAGCAGGCATCTACTCAGCGGGCCTGAAGCAGCGCGACATAGGCGCGCGCATCCTCTTTGCTGGCATCCAGTCCATCCACAAGCGTGTCTATGACGTGCAGCAGTGTGACCTGGTGCTGATTGACGAGGCCCATCTGATTCCGCGCTCGAGCAACACCACGTACCGCCGTTTCCTCTCGGAGTTGGGGCGCCTGAACCCACAGATGAAAGTCATAGGCCTGACCGCCACGGACCATCGTCTCGCACTCGTCGACGACGCGTTCGTGCGTTTGCTTGCGGTGAATGGCGCTGGCGCGACGCGCGAGAGCGTGCGCATGTCGTTGAATGAGGACAAAGTGGATAAAACGTCGCCGTTCTTTTCGTCACTTTCCTGATGTCGAGCCTCGTGCGTGCGACGTGTGAGTGTATGCGATTTCTTTGATATTATTACACAGAATTGAACAACGCGGTCCATTTATTGATGTCCGAACCAGGGCCATCGCCTTCGGTGCTGCCGAGTTCGTACGCGCGGTTCACCGTCGAGGCGGTGGCGAGCGCCGCGCACGCGGCTTCGGCGACAACCAACCGTGACGTTGCTTCAGGAAGGAGCACATCGTCACCACCACCAATCTGAACATTTCGACGCGTACCACTCGTGGCTTTCAACAGCGTATTCAAGTCAAACGACGTGTATGGGCCATCGGTCAGGCGTCCCGGACGTAACAGCGTATACGGCAATCCGGACCGCTCGACGTATTCCTCGCCTTGTCTTTTGCACTTCAACACTCCGAACGCATTCAGTATAATAAACGGCATAACATTCGTACGCAACACCCCCACCGAGCTCACCATGACGAACCGCTTGCATTTCGGCGATTTCTGTTTAATCGCGTCGACGACGTTGCGCACGCTCTCAAAATCCGTCTCCTTTGGTCCATTCGTCCACGAACCATCATCATCGCGCCATCTTTTCGACGGGAACGCCGTCGTTCCCAGACAGCACACAACCGCATTAACGTTCTCAAACGCCGCGCAGCTCGCCGGCATGTACCGCGGCGATCGGGCGCGCAAAGAGACGCTCGTGCAATACGGCTTTCGCCTGCCCTCGGCCCTCGACAACCGGCCGCTGCGCTTCGACGAGCTCGACACGCGCCTACGCAAGGTGCTCTTC
>JALRFN010000415.1 GCA_023268425.1 Burkholderiaceae bacterium
GCACATCGAACGCGTCGACTACCTCAAAGAAACCGTCCGACTGGGCGCCGGTCTGAATGAGCAACGCGAGTTGACCGACGAGGCCATGCAAATCGGCTGGGCCTGTCTGGCCCGTTTCGGTGAGCGCCTGCGCGGTTTTGAAAAACACCAAGTTCGGGCCGTCGCCACGCAAACCTTGCGCGAAGCACGCAACGCCAAAACCTTCATCGCACGTGGGCAACAAGCCTTGGGCTTCTCCATCGCCGTCGTACCGGGCACCGAAGAAGCGCGATTGATTTACCAGGGCGTGGCTCACCTGCTGCCACCGAGCGACGAGCGGCGACTGGTCATCGACATCGGCGGGCGCTCCACCGAGTTCGTCATTGGACAACACGAAGAGGCGCAGACCATGGCCTCGTTCAAATTGGGCAGCGTGTCGTGGTCCAAGCTTTATTTCGAAAACGGCGAGCTCAGCAACAAACAATTCACGCGCGCCATCACGGCTGCGCAGGCGCTGCTGGACGAAGCCTTGGACACCTTTTCGCACCAACATTGGGACGTGGCGCTGGGTGCATCGGGCACGGTCTCGGCTGTGGCTGATGTGCTCACCGCGCATCGGGGTCCTAAAGAACACATCCAGCGCGATGAAGTGCATTGGTTGATCCAACGCTTGTGCAAGGCCAAACACGTGGATCGCCTGGACTTTGCCGGGCTCAAGCCCGACCGCAAAGCGGTCATCGGCGGCGGTCTCAGCGTGTTGGCCTCGGTGATGGACTTGTTCGACATCGACGCCATCGCCCCCGCACAAGGCGCCCTGCGCCAAGGCGCGCTCTATGACTTGATTGAACGCGATGACGCGCACAAAGACCTGCGCGAACGCACCATCCACCGCTTGCAACAGCGCTTTCAAGTGGACTTGGCCCAGGCAGAGCGCGTGCGCAAAACCGCCGAGCACCTGTTCGAGCAAGTGGCCAAGCTTGACCGCAAAAACGAGCGTTACTCGCACAAGCTGCGCTGGGCGGCCATGGTCCACGAAATCGGCACGGTCATCTCGCACGTCAGCGCCCCCACCCACGGCGCTTACCTGCTGGCCCATGTCGATGCGCCTGGTTTTGCGTTGGATGAGTTGCAACGCTTGAGCAACTTGGTCCTGGCTCAACGCGGCAAGCTGCGCAAGGTTGAAGGCGAGTTGGGTGACGAGCTTTTTCTCAAACAGTTGTTCGCCTTGCGCCTGGCCAGCTTGCTGTGCCACGCTCGCCGTGAGCCTGACTTGGGCGCCATTCATGCGCAATTGATCAACCGTGGTTTCGTTTTGCGCATCAGCAAGGCGTGGTATGCCCACCACCCGCACTCTGCCCTGTTGATCGACAACGAAGCACAGGCCTGGCACAAGGTTGGCGTCGATTACGACGTGAAAATTGTATAAATCGTATAAACGATTTAAAATTTGGCGCTTCCAACCACTGTGGAGAGCGCCATGAGCAAGAAAACCGACAAAAAAACCAAGAAGCCCAAGCTGGTTCGCGACAGCTTCACCATGCCCGAAGCCGAGTACGCGGCCCTTGAGCAGATCAAAAAAACCGCACTTCAATCCGGCCAGTCGGTCAAAAAAACCGAGATCCTTCGCGCCGGCCTGATGCTCGCGGCGAGCCTCGATGCCGCCACCTTGATCAAGGTGCTGGCCGCGGTGCCCAGCCTGAAAGCCGGTCGCCCCGCCAAAGCCGAACCCAACTTGACGACCCAGGCGCCTGCTGCCAAGAAGGCGCCTGCCGCCAAGAAGGCCCCTACAGCCAAGAAAGCGCCTGCCGCCAAGAAGGCTCCTGCAGCCAAGAAGGCTCCTGCTGCCAAGAAAGCGCCTGCAGCTAAGAAAGCACCTGCAGCTAAGAAAGCACCTGCAGCCAAGAGAGCACCTGCAGCCAAGAAAGTCATCGCAGCACCAGCAACGGCACCAACCACCGCTGCTTGAGTCCAAGGCTGAAGCGAATCGCTGGGGCGGGTGAACGCCCGCTTCAGCGGTTCAGCAGGTCGGGCGTTTGCACGGTCAGCACTTGCACCTGACCGGCTTCGTGGTGGCGAAGCCACCACAGTGCGCCTTTTTTGATCGCGATCTCGCCTGCCGGCACCCCGATCAAGCGGGCCACAACCTGCCCCAGCGTGGGTTGATGTCCAACCACCACGCTCACCCCCTTGACGGTGGGCCACTGCACCGCCTGCAAGAGCATGTCGGCGCTGGCCTCGGGCGCCAGTTCAGGCACCACCTTGAAACTGCGCCCCAGCGGCGTGACCGTCGCTTCGGCCCGCACGGCGGGGCTGCACAAGACGCGCGCCGATTGGGGCAAATGCAGATTCAACCAGCGCGCCATGCGCTGGGCTTGCTTTTCGCCTTTGGGTGTGAGTCGCCTGGCCCAGTCGTCGGGGTCACCCGACTGTCCGACCGCTTGCGCATGGCGCCAAAGAATCAAATCCATGACCGTTCCATGACCGTGCCGCTCAGGCACCTGAGGTGTAGGCGAGCATCAATTGGGTTTGCATTGACGCGGCCTGTTCCAAATGCTTGCGCGCGCGTCCGCTGGGCGCGCGCAGGCTGCGATAACGCCCGTCGCTGCTGAGCTGCCAACCATCAACGTGGTCTTCCAGTGCCATGGTCAAGCACTCGCGAATCACACGCTCGCGCAACACCGGATCGGTCACCGGCCAAGTGAACTCGATGCGTCGCAGCATGTTGCGGTTCATGAAATCGGCGCTGCCCACCCACAACTCTTGCTCGCCGTCGATGTCAAAAAAGAACACCCGCGAGTGTTCCAAAAAGCGGCCGATCACCGAGACCACGCGAATGTTTTCGCTCACGCCCGCGACGCCTGGCGGCAACATGCACGCACCGCGCACAACCAAATCCACCTTGGCGCCTGCCGCCCCAGCCCGCAGCAACGCACGCACCAGGGGTTCATCGGTCAGCGAATTCATCTTGCACATCACCCGCACGGGCTTGCCCGTGGCGGCCACGGCGGCGGCTTGGTCCAGGTTTTTCAAAATGGTCTTGTGCAGCGTGAACGGCGCAAGCAATGCTTTTTTGAGCTTGGGCACGCGGCTGGGGCTGGCCAAATGCAAAAACACCTGCTCCACATCAGCGGTCAAGTCAGGGTCGGCCGTCATCATGCCGATGTCGGTGTAGGCGCGCGCAGTGCCGGCGTTGTAATTGCCTGTGGACACGTGGGCATAGCGCACCAGTTTGCGCCCCTCTCGCCGGGTGATCAGCATCATCTTGGCATGGGTTTTGAGGCCCACCACGCCGTAGACCACCTGGGCACCTGCCGCCTCCAAAAACTCGGTGTGGCTGATGTTGTTTTCTTCGTCAAAACGGGCTTTGAGCTCCACCACCACCGTGACCTCTTTGCCCTTGCGCACGGCGTCACGCAACAAACGCAGCAACTCTGGCTGCGAGCCGGTTCGGTAAATGGTCTGCTTGATGGCCAATACCCTGGGGTCGTCCACCGCGTCACGCAACAGCTCCAAGACTGGGTCAAAACTCTCATAGGGGTGATGCAGCATCAAATCTTGCTTGGCCACTTGATCCAACATCGACTCGCCGCGCTTGATGCCCTTGGGCCACACCGGTGCGTGGCGCTCGAAACGCATGCTGTCGGTATCGATCAGGTCAATCAATTGATTCAAACGCACCAAATTCACGGGACCTGGCACACGGAACAACGCGTGAGGCGACAAGTCAAACTGCCGCAGCAAGAAATCCGACAAAAACTCAGAACAGCCCGCGCTCACCTCCAGGCGCACCGATTGGCCAAAATGGCGCGACTGCAAGCCTTTGCGCAAGGCGGTGCGCAGGTTGGCGACTTCGTCCTCGTCCACGGCCAAATCCGAATGGCGGGTGACCCGAAATTGCGAGAACTCCAGAACCTCGCGCCCAGGAAACAAGTCGCTCAAATGCGAACGAATCACGCTGGAAATTGACACAAACTGGTGCTGTTTGCTGCCACGCCAAGGTGAAATGCGTATGAAACGCGGCAACGACCTGGGCACGCGCACGATGGCGATTTCGTTGCTGCGACCAAACGCATCTTTGCCCCCCA
>JALRFN010000038.1 GCA_023268425.1 Burkholderiaceae bacterium
GTTGGGAGTATTTCCGCATTTGGGCGGTGAACCTGGCCTTGATGGTGGTGACCTTGGGGATTTATTACCCCTGGGCTCGGGTGCGCAAGCTGCGCTACGTCTATGCCAACACCACCATCGACGGCGACGCCTTGACTTACCACGCCACGGGTTTTCAGTTGTTCAAAGGCATGTTGGTGGCGGGGTTGATGTTGGGCGCCATCAACCTGTTGGGGGTCTTGGCACCGGGTCTGGCGGCCCTGTCGGGCTTGGCGTTTTGGTTGTTGCTGCCGTGGTTTTGGGCCAGCGCCATGCGTTTTCGTTTGCGCCAAACCAGTTGGCGTGGCGTGCGTTTTGGTTTCAGGGGCGGCGTGGGAGGTGCCTACCGCGCCCTGGGTGGAGGGGCCTTGCTGGTTTCGGCGTGCGCCGTGGTCTTGTTTTTCGCCTTGACCTGGGCCGAGGGCATGGGTGCAGGAACACTGGCCATGGTGGTGATCGCACTGCTCGGGGTGGGCTTGCTGGCTGCGGCGGCTTCGTTGATGGTGTTGTGGCTGCGGCGTTACCAACACAACCACTACGCTTTTGGCAGCTTGACGGTCAGCATGAACGTGAGCTGGGGGCAGGTGTGGCGCGCCAGCTTGGCCGGCATGGGCGTGTTGGGGTCGCTGTTCGTCTTGTTCGTCCTCTTTGGGGTGTTGGGTCTGCTCGGGATGGCGCTCGCCGAGGCCCGTGAGCCCGTGGCCGTTGGCGTCGTGATCTGGGTTTTCGGTGGGTTTTACTTGCTCTTTCCCTTGGTTTCGGCTTATGTGTCGGCGCGTTATCAAAACTTGTTTTGGGGTGCGACGCAGCATCCACAGTTGCAGGTGCGCAGCGCCTTGTCGCCGTGGCGTTTGGTCGGGGTGACCTTGCTCAACATCCTGCTCACCGCCTTGACCCTGGGCTTGTATTGGCCGTTTGCCATGGTGCGCGTGTTGCGCTTGCGTCTGGAAGCCATGTCGTTGGAAAGCAGCGTCGATTGGGCCACTGTGCGTGCCACGGCCACGGCCGGCGACAACAGTTTGGGCGACATGGCCATGGATGGTCAGGGAGTGGACTTTGGATTTTGAGGCCCAGTTGCAAGCTGGGCAGTCTGCTGCCAGCGAGGGGCTGCAAGCCGACTATTTCGATGGGCAAACGCCGGTGCGTCAGCCCGTGCGTGTGCGCGTGCACGGCGAGGTACTGGTGGGGCAGGGCGAAACGGGCGAGTTGTTTCGGATTCATGTGCGCGATGTGCGCTGGCCTCAGCGCCACGAGCGTGGCCAGCGCAGCGCCCATTTGCCTGGCGATGCCGTGTTGCACGCGCGTGATGCCCAGGCATGGGACCGTTGGATGCAACAACACGCTTTGCAGCGCGATCGCGTGGGCCAGTGGCAAGCGCACTGGCTGGGGTGGCTGACTTCCGCTGTGGTCTTGGTGGTTTGCGCGGGGGCTTTCATGCGCTGGGGCCTGCCCTGGACCGGGCAGGTGGTGGCGCGCTTGTTGCCGCAACAGGTCGCCGAGAGCATTGGCCGCAACACCCTGAACGAATTGAAGGGCCAATGGTTGGCCCCAACGCGTGTGGACGCCGCAACACAAAGCGCGTGGCGCGCCCGTTTTGCCCAGGCCCAAGCGCGCTGGGAGGCGGTCGAGTCGCGGCCCCCTGTCCGCTACCGATTGCACTTTGCGGGGGGCGGCGCTTTGGGCGCGAACGCGTTGGCTTTGCCCAGCGGTGATGTGGTGATCACCGACGAGTTGTTGCAGGCTTTGGGTGGTCATGACCAGGCCGTCTTGGGCGTGTTGGCGCACGAACTCACCCATGTGCGCGAGCAACACGTCATGCGACAACTGGTTCAGGCTTCGCTGCTGGGTGTCTTGGTCGGCGCGCTGACGGGCGACTTCAGCAGCGTCGTCACCGCGGCGGTGACTTGGGCTGGGGCCAGTCACTACTCACGCGATTTTGAGCGTGAGGCCGACGAGGGCGCCATCGCCTTCATGCGGGCCAATGGGTGGTCGCCAGCCGAGATGGTGGTGATGTTTGAGCGGCTGCGGGCCGCGCGTGGTGATGCAAGCACCCAAAGCGCGTGGGGAATTGCCTTTGCCTCGCACCCCAGCGACGCTGAGCGTGTGCAACGATTCCAAGAAGCAGCAAGTCACTGAAAGGGCATGGTCATGCGGGTGTTGGTTTGTGGTGCGCGGGGTTTCATTGGTCGCCAAGTGGTGCAGCGATTGCGTGCACAGGGACATGAGGTGATCGCCGGAGTCTCCGGGCGAGCTGACGCGGGGGAGGTGCAAGTGGACTACGCACAAGACACGCAGGTCGAGACGTGGCTGCCTCGCGTGCAAGGTCTTGATGCAGTGGTCAATGCAGTCGGGGTCTTGCGCGACAGCCGCTCGCGGCCCATTCGAGCGGTGCATGCGGACACCCCGCTGGCCTTGTGGCGGGCTTGCGCCCAAGCCGGGGTGCGCCGTGTGGTGCAGGTCTCGGCGCTGGGGGTGGACACAGCCAACACGGTTTATGCCCAAACCAAACGCGCTGCAGATCAGGCGCTGTTGGCTTTGGACGCGCAAGCTGCCTTGTCGGCCGTTGTGGTGCGCCCATCGGTGGTCTTTGGCAAGGGCGGCGACAGCAGTGCCTTGTTCATGAACTTGGCGCGCCTGCCCTTGGTGGTGTTGCCACAACCCATGGTCAAAGCGCTGGTGCAGCCGGTGTCGGTGCACGACTTGGCTGATGCCTTGGTGGCCTTGTTGACCAGGGCCACCGAGCAACGCGGACTGGTGACGGCGGTGGGGAGCCAGCGCATCGCGATGGCGGATTGGGTGGGCAGCTTGCGCGAGCAACTGGGCCATCGCCGGGCGCCGCTGTTGGCCATGCCGATGTGGATGACACAACTCAGCGCCCGCATGGGTGATGCGGTGCCGGGCGTGCCTTGGTGCAGCGAGACGTTGGCCATGCTGGGTCAAGACAACGTGGGCGATGGCGCGGACTTTGCGCGCTTGCTGCAGCGCCAAGCCGTCGGCGCGGGCGAGCTGGTGGCGGCCGCTTGGGTGCCCTGAGGCGCGGGCCTTTAACAGGCCCTAGTTCAAATGCGT
>JALRFN010000049.1 GCA_023268425.1 Burkholderiaceae bacterium
ATGGAAAAGCCAATGAGCTAATGGTTGCAACGCATGAAGGCATCAAGTTGCGAGTCGTTCAACGCCAAGCGCATGCGTTGGGCGCACCACACCCCGAATTGGCCCGGCGTATGTAATGCCATGTGACTCAGAAAACCCCACATGCCTCGCCGCCATTTGAGGGCCACCGCGCAGGACGTGGGCGCAGGTTCATAGTAGCAATCAATGGTCGCCACAAAAGCTTGAGGAGATCGCGTGCGATAAACGATGTGATGGGTGAGCAGATCAAATCGGGGTGGGGTAATCCGGTGGGGACGCCGAGTAGCAAGCTCGATCTGCAGGTGGGGAACCTCATCTGCGAATGCCGTCCGGAACAGCGGGGTGAAATGCCTGCAACGACACGCAGCATATGTGCGCTAAGTCCCTGGAAGCTTCTCGCCATCAAATCTTAACTTCCTAGGCATCCCCACTTACGGCCACTCTTTCATTCTTTGAATGTCGAGCGGAAGTTGCAATTTACCCTGCCGGTGAATAGCGGACTTGAGCAGGCGACAGCACCAAAAACCTTGATGGCTCAACCGACGTGAGTTTGAATCGACCCGCCTACAATCAAACCCCATGAACGCACCCCACCCCACCTTGGCTGCTTTGCAAACTGCACATGATGTATTGCTGAACCCGCACGGTTTGACCGAAGCGCACATCCGCAAAGCCTTGTCCACCATCCGCACGGCGGGCGTTGACGACGCCGATTTGTACTTCCAATACACCCGCTCGCAGGGCTGGAGCCTGGAAGAAGGCATCGTCAAAAGCGGCAGCTTTTCCATTGATCAAGGCGTGGGTGTGCGTGCCGTACACGGTGAAAAGACCGCATTCGCCTACTCCGATGATTTGTCATGGCCGGCGCTGCTGGATGCGGCCAAAACCGTGCGCACCATTGCCGCAGGTGGTCAAACACGCCGCCAGCGCGTGGGCAAAGCGCCGCGCGTGCAGCCTCACCATCTCTACCAGCCGCTGGACCCAATCGCCAGTTTGGACAACGCCGCCAAAGTCGCCCTGCTGCAGCAAGTGGAGCAACGCGCACGCGCCAAAGACCCGCGCGTGATCCAAGTCATGGCCAGCCTGGCTTGTGAATTTGAAGTCATATTGGTGGCTCGAGCCGACGGTCTGATGGCGGCTGACGTGCGTCCGCTGTCGCGCTTGTCCGTAACCGTCATTGCTGAACACAAAGGCCGGCGCGAAATCGGCAGCAGCGGTGGTGGCGCGCGACTCGGTTTGGACATGTTTGATGACGCGCTGGTGCAGCGCTACGTCGATGAAGCCGTTGGCGCCGCGATCACCAACCTGAGCTCCCGCGCAGCGCCGGCTGGGGTGATGGATGTGGTTTTGGGTTCGGGCTGGCCAGGCGTGCTGTTGCACGAAGCAGTGGGCCACGGTTTGGAGGGTGACTTCAACCGCAAGGGCTCCAGCGCTTTTTCGGGTCGCATTGGCCAGCGCGTGGCCGCGCCTGGCGTCACAGTCTTGGACGATGGCACCTTGAACGACCGCCGTGGCTCGCTGAACGTGGACGACGAGGGCAACACCACGCAGCGCAACGTCTTGATCGAAGACGGTGTCCTGGTGGGCTACATGCAAGACCGCTTGAACGCGCGCCTGATGGGTGTACCCGTCACGGGCAACGGCCGCCGCGAAAGCTACGCGCACGTGCCCATGCCGCGCATGACCAACACCTACATGCTGGGCGGCGATCACACACCTGAGGAAATCATTGCCAGCCTGGACAAGGGGCTCTACGCCACCAATTTCGGGGGCGGCCAGGTCGACATCACCTCCGGCAAGTTTGTGTTCTCGGCCAGCCAGGCCTGGTGGGTGGAAAAAGGCAAGCTGAAGTTTCCGGTCAAAGGCGCGACCTTGATTGGCAACGGCCCTGACGCGCTGACTCGGGTGCGCATGATTGGCAATGACATGGCTTTGGACAGCGGCGTGGGCACCTGCGGCAAAGAAGGCCAAAGCGTGCCGGTAGGGGTGGGGCAGCCGACGTTGCGCATTGATGGGCTCACCGTCGGCGGCACGGCTTGAGCGACTTTGCAACGCGCGACACGGCTGTCAGGCAGATGTGCTGTGTGCGGTGCTATAGTGCGTGCTTATGAAATTGGTTGTTGATTCCTTTTTTGGCTACTTTTGGTTCTCACGCGCACACGGCGGTTGAGAGAAGTAGTCACGAACCACACCACTTCATCGAACACCAAACCGCCGGACCCACCGGCGGTTTTTTTTTGTTTCACACCCTCGATTCAGGAGTTTCAAGATGTCCAAAACCCAAACGGAAAACTGGCAAAACAGTCCTGCCCCCACCAGCGAAAC
>JALRFN010000115.1 GCA_023268425.1 Burkholderiaceae bacterium
TCAAGGCATTGCTGTTGCTGTGGTCTGTGCCATCGACATCAGCCACTTTGGCCAAGCTGTCGTCGTAGCGCACCCCGTTGACGATGATGGAACCAAAGCCCACGATGCTGCCGCTGGTGAAACTGCCCGTGCCACCGCTGCTGACGCCAGCGATTGGACTACCCCCACCCCCGCAGGCACTGAGTGCTGTGCCCAAAAGCAAAGCCAAGACGCTGCGCCGCGGCAAGCCTGGTGGACCAGAAAGAGAGTGGGCTGAGGTGTTCATGATTGGGATCCATCGCTGGGCGCGCTGCGCGCTTGTTCTTCGGGGGTCATGTCACGCATCCAGCTGTACATGCCGATGCGCACGGCCTGATCGCACGCGCGACCCGCCTGTTGATCTGCGGCCATCAAGGCCTCCAATTGCGGCACCATGTCGCGCATCAACTGCTGCCACTGCTGGGTGATCAGCACTTTGACTTGCGCCAAGGACTCGGACGACAACTCGTCGGCGAACACCGACTGTTCAAAGTGCGGCGCGCCCTCACCACGCACGTTGGCGCTGGCGGCGCGGAAATGGTCGCCCACGTTGTCGCCGAGAAAGCCCACCATGTGCGACCAGTCGCCCTGCGGCACCAAGGTGTCCTTGAGCAAACGCAGCTTGCCTTCTTGCTCGGCCACCAGCCCCAGGCGTTGCATCTCGACAATCAAGGTGCGCGGGTGCACGTCGCGGGTCACGCGCGCGGCCAAAGCTTCAAAGCTCGGGGCATCGCCCTGCAGTGGCAAGGCCAGTGGCTTGCCATCGGCATCGAGATGGCTCGGCTCAAACGCCCAGCGGGTGAATATTTCAGTGGCCAAGGAGCGCGAGGCCGGGCGCGCCGGGCGGGTGGCCGATTCGATGCGATCCACCTCGCGGCGGGTCAGCCCAGTCATCGCCGAGATGCGGCTGGTCAAGCGATCGGGGTTGGCGCCCTGGCAAGCGCGGCGTGCGCTGTGCACCATGGCGTGGCGCAACGCCTCTTCGACGGCCTGGATGGCCACCCCTTGCGCCACACACAACTCAGCCAAAGGTTCGAGCAGCTGCAGCAAGCTCCCCATCAGCGCCTGCTGCTGAGGGTTGAGCCCTTGCAGGGCTGTGGTTGCTGTTGAAGTCAAGCGCATGATGGGCTCCACTATAAATGTGCTTTTCACACATTTTATAGAAAACCCAGTCCTTTGCTGAGGCTCTGTGGCGTTCAGTTTGGATTCATGATGACTTCAATTCCACTGCGACAAAGGGGATTGGGTGCGGACGCCAGCATCGCGGCACCATGAAAAAACCCGGCGCGGAGGCCGGGTTGATCGGGCTGAATTTGGGTTTCAGGCCAGCGGGAACATCTCTTTGTAGCTGCCGTCGTGCATCCACTGCGCGTGGTGCGGCGCTTTCTTGCTGCGGTCCCACTCCTCCAACATGTCCCACTTGACGCGGTCCAGGGCCTCCAGCATGCCGGTGCGCACGGTGTCGCAGGCCAACTCCAAGCGGTGGCCGTTGGGGTCGAAGAAGTAAATCGACTGAAACAGCGCGTGGTCTGTCGGGCCAATCACGTCGATGCCCGCGTCTTGCAGGCGCTGCTTGGCCGCCAACAGCGTGTCCATGTCCGCCACCTTGAGCGCCAGGTGCTGGGTCCACGCCGGGGTGTTGGGGTCGCGTCCCATCTCGGGTTGCGCGGGCAACTCGAAAAAGGCCAGGACGTTGCCGTTGCCCGAGTCCAGAAAGATGTGCATGTAGGGGTCCGCCTCTCCGGTGGACGGCACGGCGTCTTCGGAAATGGACAAGACCAGCTTCATGTCCAAGTGCTGCTCGTACCAACGAGCCGTCTCCAACGCGTTTTTGCAGCGGTAAGCCACGTGATGAACTTTTTGAACCAACATGAGGAACTCCTTAGTCTGCGGCGACGACGCCGGAACGGGCGATGTCAAACGCTTCGCGCAAGACAGCGATATCGCCAATGTGGTTGGACAGCAGCAAGACCAAACGCACGTTGAGCTCGTGGCTTTGCGCGTCGCTCAAATCGCGGTGGGTCTCGATCAAGGCTTCGTAAAAGTCGTCACCCGCGCTGAAATCGCGGAAGTAACGCTTGCCAGGCTCGAAGAAATTGGGTTGGGTGTTCAATGCCATGTCGATCTCTCCTCAAGCGCTCGCCAGTGCGTGACCACAAGCTCGGCGCACCGATGCGCGCACGGCTTCGGTGTCCAAGCGACGCCAGCGGGCGGCCACATGTTGGTCGGGGCGCAGCAAGTAAACGGTGCCTGCACGCAAGTCGTAGCGCTCTTGCACACGGCCTTTGCTGTCCGTCAGCGTGACCAGCCCGCCTGGGGCTTGACCGCGCGGCGAAACGACCAAGGCTTTGACCGCGATCTCGTCTCGCGCCAAGCCTTGCAAGGCCTGAATGGTCTCGGCGTCCACAGCGCTGGCGTCGTCGGCATAAACCATGACTTGAAATTCGCCACCCGCGTGATGCAGCAACCAGTCACCCCCATTGACTGGGGCGTCGGCCATGGGCGCACCGGGCACCATGTCGCCAGCGAAGGCCTCGGTCTCGGGCGTGTTCAGGCTGGACGCGCTGTAATAAGACGGCACCGACAAACGCCCCGAATTGACCAGCTTGCGCGCAAACGGCAGCGTGCGGGCCAAGTCCAACACGGCGTTGCGAAACTGTTTGGACACTGCACTTTTGGGCGTGATGAAATCAGTAGAACGCGTCGAGTTCATGATGTTTTCATCCGCAGCAAAACCGCGCTCTTGGCTGTAGCTGTCCAGCAGCGTGGCCGGGGCCTTGCCGTCCATGACCAGCTTGAGCTTCCACACCAAGTTGTCGGCGTCTTGAATGCCCGAGTTCGCACCGCGCGCCCCAAACGGCGACACCTGATGCGCGGCGTCGCCCACGAACAGCACGCGGCCGTGGTTGAAGCGGTTCATGCGGCGGCACTGGAAAGTGTAGATGCTGACCCACTCCAGTTCAAATCCGATGTCCGGGCCCAGCATCTGCTGGACACGCGGGATGACGTTCTCGGGCTTGACTTCTTCCTTGGGGTCAGCGTCCCAGCCCAGCTGGAAGTCAATGCGCCAAACCTTGTCCGGCTGCGCGTGCAGCAACACCGACTGGTTGGGGTGAAACGGCGGGTCAAACCACAGGCGGCGTTCAACCGGAAAGTCCACGTCCATGACCACGTCGGCGATCAAGAAACGGTCTTTGAAGACCTTGCCTTCGATGTCCAAGCCCAGCATGCGGCGAATCGGCGAGCGTGCGCCATCGGCCACGATCAACCAATCGCAAGTCAAGGTGTAGCGGCCGTCCGGTGTTTCCACCTCGACTTCGGCCTGCGCCTCGCCCGGCTTGACGCCAACCACTTGGTTGCGAAAGCGCATCTCGATGTTGGGCAACTGGCGGATGCGCCCAACCATGTAACTTTCCAGGTAGTACTGCTGCAGGTTGACCATGCCCGGGCGCTGGTGGTCGGGCTCGGGCGAGAGGTTGAAGTTGAACACCTCCTCCTCCACCCGGTAGGTGCGACCCACGTTCCAAGACACACCTTTGTCGGCCACCGGGTCACCCACGCCCAAACGATCTAAGACCTCAATGCTGCGCTTGGCGTAGCAGACGCCGCGCGAGCCGATCGAGACGGTTTCGTCGTCGTCCAGCACCAGCACAGACTGGCCTTGTTGCGCCAAGTCGATGGCCGCACTCATGCCCACCGGGCCAGCGCCGACGATGACCACCGGGTAGTGGCCACGGCGCTGCTCGGCGATTTCAGGCGGCGTGACGTAATCGAACTTGGGGTAATCGAAGCTCTTGGCCATGACGCGCTCCCACCTCAGCCTTGCTGCAAGGCGTGCCACATTTGCTGGTCACGCTCCGCGGTCCAAATGCGCGGGTCGCCAATGCCGCTGGCCTCGTCGTGCGCGCGCGTCACGTCAAAGGGCAGGCAGTGCTCGTAGATGAACACGTGGCCGAACTTGGGGTCCATTTGGCTGCGCGCGTGGGCCATGGTCGCGGCCAGGTCTTTGCCCTCGGCCACGGCCTCTTTGGCGCTGCGGTACAGCGTGGAGACGAAGTCGCGGGTGTAGGCCAAGCCCTTGGCGACTTCATCGGGTGTCATCAGGGTGGGGCCGCGACCGGGCACGACCTTTTCAAAACCCATGGCTTGCAGGTTGTCCAGCGTTTGCGGCCAGTCGGCCAAGTAGGCGTCGCCGGTGTAGCAAGCGGCATCGGCCTCGACCAAATCGCCGGAGAAACAAATCTTTTGGCTAGGCAAGTAGACGATGGTGTCGCCCTTGGTGTGGCCACGACCGACTTGCTTGATCTTGACCTCCAGCTTGCCCAACCACAGCGTCATCTCGCCTTGGAAGGTCAGCGTTGGCCAAGTCAAACCAGGCACGCTTTCCACGGCCTGGAACAAGCGCGGGAAGCGGCCGATTTCAGAGTCCATGTCTTGCTGGCCGCGCTCAACGATCAAGTCGTAGGTGTCTTGGCTGGCGATGATTTGCTGCAAGCCTTCGTTCTTGTAGCCCGACGCGCCCAACACACGCACGGCGTGGTAATGGGTCAGCACCACGTATTTGATGGGCAGGTCGGTGATCTCACGCACCTTTTGAATCACGCCCTGGGCGGCCACTGGCGTGGCCGTGGCGTCGATGATGATCACGCCGTCGTCGCCAATGATCACGCCGGTGTTGGGGTCACCCTCGGCGGTGTAGGCGTAGGCGTTGTCCGACAACTTGTCCCAAGAAATCTTCTTCTCTTCCAAATCGGCCTGTGAGGCAAACTTCTTTTCGCTCATGTCGCGTCTCCAAAATGGTCTGGCTAAAAATCAATGTGGCTTTGAAAGCGTGGGCCGATTCTAAAAGCAAAATTTGTTAATCGTCAATCAATTCGTTATTATTGAATCATCAACATCGCCTCACCTGCTCAAGCACCTCCCTGCACCCAGCACCCAGCCCCCAGCATCCAGCACCCACCATGACCCCCTCCACCGAACGACGCGGCATCCAATCCATCGAAGTCGGCGGCACCTTGCTGCAAGCCCTGGTGCAGCACGGCGCCCCCATGGGCCTCAAAGACTTGGCCGCCGCAGCCGGCATGCCTGCGGCCAAAGCCCACCCTTACTTGGTCAGCTTCGGGCACCTCGGCCTGGTGGTGCAAGACGAGGCCAGCGGCCGCTACGGCTTGGGTCCGTTTGCCTTGCACATGGGCTTATCGGCGCTGCACAACCTCGACCCCGTCAAACAAGCCATCCCACTGGCCCACCAACTGGCCGACCAACTCAAGACCAACATCGCCATCGCAGTCTGGGGCAACATGGGTCCCACGGTGGTGCACATTGAAGAGTTCAGCGAACAAATCCACGTCAACATGCGCCCCGGCACCGTCATGACGCCCATGTTGCTCACGGCCACGGGCCAATGCTTTGCCGCCTTCTTACCGGAGCGCGTGGCCAAGCCGCGCATCGCAGCGGAGACCGCTCAAAGCACCAACGGCACCCAAGGCCAACTTGACCTCAGTGCGGCCGCTGCAAAGGCCATCATCGACGAGGTGCGCCAGCACGGCATGTCACGCGCCGTGGGCAAGCCGATCCCAGGCATCAACGCCTTGAGCGTGCCTGTCTTTCACTCGACTGGTCACATCGCCTTGGCCTTGACCGCCATGGGCCCGGCCTCACAGTTCAACGCCGACTGGAATGGACCCACCGCCCAGGCGCTGCGCGACACGGCAGGCGTGCTCAACGCCCAGCTCGGCAGTCCCGGCGCATAGGCGGGTCACAATGCGCCCATGAACCTCAGATTCGTCGAAGCTTTTTATTGGGTGGCCTCGCTGCAAAGCGTGACCCGTGCTGCCGAAAAAATGTTTTTGACGCAATCGGCCATGTCCAGCCGCATCTCGGCCTTGGAAGACGAGTTGGGGGTCTTGTTGCTGGACCGACGCGACAAACAGTTTCGCTTGACCTTGGCCGGTGCGCGCTTTTACGAATACGCCCAACGGCTGTTGCACTTGCAAGCGGAGATCAAATCGGTCTTGGGTGCTGAGGCCAAGCTCAGTGGCTCTTTGCGCATCGGGGTGATTGAGTCGGTGCTGCACTCGTGGCTGGTGCCTTGGCTGGAGCACTTGCGCGAGGCACACCCCGGTCTGGCACTGGAACTGTCGGTGGACACCACGCCCACGCTGATCGACCAAATCAAGCGCGGTACACAAGACCTGGTTTTTGCCGCCTTGCCCGCCACTGGGGAGGCGATCCACACCCGCATGTTGCCCGCGATGGACATGGTCTTCATCGGGAACAAAAGCACGCACCGCAAGCGGCGCTACTCGCTGGAAATGTTGTCGCAGATGGAGATCTTGACCTTCCAACGCGGCTCACAACCCCACGTCAGTTTGGTCGACCAGTTTGCGCGTGCCGGGGTCACACCCAAACGCATCCACACCATCTCGTCGATCTCTGCGATGGCTCAGCTCATCCAAGGCGGTTTTGGTGTGGCCACCCTGCCCCTGAAGGCCGTCAACAACCGTTTGAGCTTTCCCAACCTGCGCGTCTTAGAAAGCGAAGTCCACTTGGCGCCCCTGCCCATTCACGCCAGTTACCGCGAAGACCCCACGTCGCGCGCTGTGCAGTTGCTGCTGGACTCCGCCACTGAGTTTGTCGACGCTCAGGCTTGATCGGCGCTCGTTGGCGTGACTGTGCGCTTCACCATTCATCGAAAAAATTGATGATGTAACCAAATATTTTTTTGTTTGCACAATGCAGCCCTGCATTTTCATAATGCCGCCATGCAA
>JALRFN010000133.1 GCA_023268425.1 Burkholderiaceae bacterium
GGCGAGCTCTTGCGGCGTGACGGGCTTGCCCAGCACTTCCTTGGCAATGGTTTGCAACAACAAACGGGCCGTGACATAGGTGTAATCGGGGTCGCGCTCGATCAAGGTGCGCGCCGACATGATGGTGGCCTTTTGGACTTCGTCCAAAGGAATGCCGTCATACACGTTGCGCAGGGTTTCAGTGACGATGGGATCGGCACTGACGCCTTCGTGTAGGCCCGCACAAGCAGCCTCAATGTTGGACTTGAGCAAAGCCAAATCCAAGGGCAAGGTTTGGCCCTTGTCGGTCACGCGCAGCTCGGGGTGCAATTCAGGCTCGGCAGCTTTGGCTTGTTTGCGCTCTTCTTTGCGGCGCTCACGGTAAAGCACGTAGGCCCGGGCCACTTCGTGGTGACCGCCGCGCATCAAACCGAGTTCGACTTGGTCTTGCACATCTTCGATGTGGAAGGTGCCACCACCAGGACGCGAACGCATCAAAGCCTTGACCACGTTGGTGGTCAACTCGTCAACGGTCTCGCGCACGCTGGCCGAGGCCGCGCCCTTGGTGCCGTGCACAGCCAGAAACGCCTTCATCAAGGCCACCGCAATTTTGTTGGGCTCAAAAGACACCACGGCGCCATTGCGGCGGATGATTTGGTATTGGCTGTAAACGCTGTTGGCGGGGGTGACGGACGCGCTGGTCGCTGTCACCATGGACGCAACGGCGGGCGAAGTCGACGTCTCTGTGGTGGTCTGCATGTGGTGATCCTGAAGTGGCTGATGGACCCCAAGTCAGGCGATGCAGCCAAGCGCACAAGGCTCGGGAAATCGCTGATGGGCGTCTGATCGAAAAATCCAGGCCACACTATATCTAGTGTTTGAACCGTCTTCAAGCCACTAGCCCTAGTGTTTTTGCCCATTCAGGCAACTTTTCGCATCACGCAATCAAGCATTAATACAAACGCGATCATGAGCACCCAATTTGCAAACAGAGGGCCGCTTCAGCGTGCCGTCTGCGGTTCAGCTTGCGGGTTTTTCCTGAGGTCGCTCGAACGCCACAGGTGCCACTTGCAAGCCAACGGAGGCGAGCCCTTGGGCATAAGTGGCCCAATCAAATCCTGGACCAGGATCCAACTTGCGCCCCGGGGCGATGTGCTCGTGCCCCAAGACGGTGCGCAACTGCGGCAGCACCGCGCACAAGCCCGCACTCAGCCGCAACAAGCTACCGTATTGCTGGGCCGTGAAGCAGTCGTCGTCCATGCCCTCCAACTCCACGCCAACTGAGTAGTCGTTGCAGTTGTCGCGGCCAGCCCAACACGAAGCGCCCGCGTGCCAAGCCCGTTCGTGAATAGACACAAACTGCACCACAAGGCCTGCGCGGTCGATGAAAAAATGGCTGGACACACGCAGACCACGAATGCCCTGAAAGTAAGGGTGCGCATCCCAGTCCAGCCGATTGGTGAACAAGGCCTCCACCTCGCCGCCGCCATAGACACGCGGCGGCAAGCTGATGGCATGTACCACCAACAAACTGATGTCTTGCGGATCAGGTCTGGGCTCGCAATTCGGGCTCGGACACGCCCGTGCTTGTTGCCACCAGCCCGCGGACCACGCCGCCGCGTCAGCTCTGGGCGTGGTCACCATGGGCCTGGCAGTGTTGAACGCAACAATACATGCCACGCGCGCCGCGCACCATCTCGGCTTGGGCGGCGTGCACGCCACAATGCAAACAGGCTTGGGTGGGCTGCATCACTGTGGGTTTCGGCGCGCGCGTGCGCTGGGTTTCGCTTTGTGGCCCGCGCACTTGCATGCGCCGCCAAGTCCATACGCCCCACGCCACCACAGCGGCGATCAAGGCCCATTTCAGAATCAAGCTCATGGTCGTTGCAACACCACGTCCAACACAAAACGCGAACCCACGTAACTGAGCAAGAGCAAGCCCGCCGCCACATACAAAACCCGCGCCGCTTGGCGACCGCGCCAACCCCAGCGCCAGCGCCCCATCACCAAGACCAGCATGGTCAGCCACGCCAGCAGGGCGAACACCGTTTTGTGGTCCCAGCGCCAAGCCACGCCGTACCAGGCTTCGGAGAACATCACCCCGCCGATCAAGGTGGCACTCAAAAGCACAAAGCCGATGGTCACAAAGCGAAACGTCAGCCGCTCCAGCTTCAACAAAGGCACGCCTTCGCCGGGGCCGGCGTGGCGCATAGCAGCTTCCGCACGCTGCAGCAGCCAAGCGTGAAATACCGCGACGGCCATCAAGCCGTAGGACGCAAAGCCCAAGACCCAATGCACCGTCAACCAAGGCGAAGTCATGGGTGCTTGGTGTTGCCCGGGCACCGCCCAAGCCAGCACAACGCCCAAGGCGCTCCAGGCCGTCAACACCCAGCGCACGCGCAACTGCGGCAGCAGTTGCGTCTCCACCGCGTACACCGTGGCCACCACCCAGGCCATCACCGATACGGCAATGGCGAAACCAAACATGACGGGGCGCTGCTGCCAGTAGCCCCACAAGGCCGCAGCGTGCAAGGCCCAGGCCAGCGCAAACACCGCGCGCGCTTGTTGCGGCTTCAACGCACCATGCCCCAAAGCCAGCCCCAAATAGGCGGCTGCGGCCAGCCACGTGCTGGCCGTGAACAAGGGGGCGCTCGCTACAATCATGGCGTCAGTGTAACGACATCTGCCCCCCGCTTAACGGGTGTGGGCAGCGCCCGCTCCCCGGCCCATTGAGCGCCACCAACCAGGCAAAACACACCATGGCTTCTGTTCTGTCCGAACGCTTTTCCAGCATCATCAAACAAATGCGCGGTCAGGCCCGCATCACCGAGAGCAACATCAGCGAGATGTTGCGCGAGGTGCGCATGGCGCTGCTCGAAGCCGACGTCGCCTTGCCGGTGGTGCGCGAATTCATCGCCCGCGTCAAAGAGCGAGCGCTGGGCCAAGATGTGGTGGGCTCGTTGACGCCAGGTCAGGCCTTGGTCGGGGTGGTCAACAAAGAGCTGATCGCGGTCATGGCTCCGCCCTCGGCCAAAGCGGGTGAGCTCAATTTGGCCACCCAACCCCCTGCCATCGTGCTGATGGCGGGCCTGCAGGGCGCCGGCAAGACCACCACCACCGCCAAATTGGCCAAATGGCTGATCGAGCGCCAGCGCAAAAAAGTCTTGACCGTCAGTGCCGACGTCTATCGACCCGCCGCCATTGAACAGCTGAAAACGGTCACTGCGCAAGCTGGTGCCGAATGGTTCCCCAGTGACTCCTCGCAAAAGCCGGTGGCGATTGCGCAAGCCGCTGTCGACTACGCGCGCAAGCACCACTTCGACGTGCTGCTGGTTGACACCGCTGGCCGCTTGGCGATTGATGAAGCCTTGATGCAAGAAATCCAAGGCATACACCACGCCATCAAGCCCATCGAGACATTGTTCGTTGTCGACGCGATGCAGGGCCAGGACGCTATCAACACCGCCAAGGCCTTTGGCGAAGCTTTGCCGCTGAGCGGCATCGTGCTGACCAAAAACGACGGCGATGCACGTGGCGGCGCTGCCTTGTCGGTGCGCCACGTCACGGGCGTGCCCATCAAATTTGCTGGCGTCAGCGAAAAGCTCGATGGCATCGAAGCCTTTGATGCCGAGCGGCACGCCAACCGCGTGCTGGGCATGGGCGACATCGTCGCCTTGGTTGAGCAAGTCACCGCCAACGTCGACATGGCGGCCGCACAAAAACTCGCGGCCAAGGTCAAGACGGGGGCGCAATTTGATCTGCAAGACTTCCTGGATCAAATTCGCCAGATGAAAAACATGGGCGGTTTGTCCAGCCTGATCGACAAGTTGCCCACCCAGATGGCGGCCAAGGCTGGCGAAGCCGACATGGACCGCGCCGAACGCGAGGTGCGGCGCAAAGAGGGCATCATTTGCAGCATGACGCCACACGAGCGCAGCCACCCCGACTTGATCAAGGCCACGCGCAAACGCCGCATCGCTGCGGGCGCTGGTGTCCAAGTACAAGAGGTCAACCGCTTGCTCAAAGAGTTCGAGCAAATGCAAGGCATGATGAAAAAAATGAAGGGGGGTGGCTTGATGAAGATGATGAAACGCATGGGTGGCATGAAGGGCATGCCCAAGCTGCCCGGCATGTGACACAGCCGCCACCTGATCGACCTCGCACATGAGCACCGCCGAGTTGTTGCTGGGCCTGATTTTGTGGAGCATCGCCGTGGCCACCCGCCCTTGGCGCATGCTCAGCGGCCCCTTGCTCACCCCAGTTCTGGCGGCCTTGGCCTTGCTGCCCTGGGGCTGGATGCTGCCGCAGTGGCTGCCCCCTGCCCTGCCACTGACTTGGTCTGGCGCCTGTTTGCTGGCCTTGACCTTGGGTTGGCCCTTGAGTGTCTTGGTGCTCAGCGGGGTGGCCATCCAGGTGTGGGCGCTGGGCGGTTGGTCGGCAGATGCGGTGTTCACGCTGTGGCTGTGGTTGGGCGTATTGCCCGCCACCTTGAGCTTGCTGCTGGGCGCGGCGATGCGCCGCTGGCTACCCGATCACGTGTTCATTTACATCTTGGGCCGTGGGTTCTTGGGCACGGTCTTGTGCATGTTTGTGGCGGGCTGGCTGCACGAGGCGGTGCACCACAGCCTGAGCAACGTGGGCATGCATGATGCCGTGTTGGCACGTTGGTTGATGGCTTGGGGTGATGGCTTCATGACTGGCGGCATCGTCGCCATTGCGGTGGCGTTTTTCCCGCAGTGGCTGGCCACTTGGTCGGACCAACGCTACCTGCGCCAGCCATCACAAGGCTGAGTCAAGCCCCCACGCTTGGGTCAACTCACTCACCACCTGCGCCAACACGGGTGACCATTGCGCACTTTGCGCTTGGCGCAGCGGATGCACCGTGTTGTACCAAGGCTGGGCTCGCCCCTCGACCATCCAACGCCAGTCCGCCTTGCGTTGCAACATCACCCAAGTCGGCACCCCCAAGGCACCGGCCAAATGCACCGTGGTGTTGTCAATGGAGACCACCACGTCACACGCGCTGATCAAGGCCGCCAAGCCATCGATGTCGTCTCGGTTGTCCACCGACGCACAAACCTGCAAGGGCACACCCGAGGCCGCCACAGCGGCGGCGATCTCGTCGTCCATGTCGCCATACTGGAGCGAGACCAGCGACACCCCCAGCGCGCCAAGCGCATGCAACAAGCTCACCAAATCGATGTTTCGCGCCTCGGCATCTTCGCGCAAGGTGCGCCAGGAAATGCCCACCAGACGCTGGCGACCGCCCAACAACTGCGCGCGCAAGACCCGGGAACGTTGCGCATCGGCGCGCAAATAGCCGCCTGCACTGGGCACGAAATCGGCATCGGTTTTGCGCAGGTGCTGGCCCAGGCTGATCAAGGAAACATGGGCTTCAAAGCTGTCGTCGTGGATGGGGTCGCGGCGCGATACGAGATGCAGGCGCGGATAGGCTTCGCCCATCAGTTTCAGCAAGCGCGGGTCGATGGCGACGGTCAAATCCAAGTCCCAGCGCGACTGCAAGTCACCCAACATGCTGCCAAACATGACTTGATCGCCCAAGCCCCACTCGGTGGTCACCAGCACGCGCTTGGCGCTGGACTCAGGCGACCACTGCGGCAGGCGCGTGGGATAGGGCACGGCAAAGCCTTCAGGCGCGCCATAGCGAAATTCAAAATGAAACCAACCCCAGGGCCATTGGCCTTGCGACAACAGATTCAAGCCCTGCGCGAAGTGCAAGACCGCATTGGAGGGCTGGCGCGTGATCGCCTCATCCAAGACTCGAGTGGCCTGTTCGTGCTGCCCCAACTCGCCCAAGCTCGCCACCCAACCCATGGTGTATTCGACTTGGCTGGGGCATTGCGCCACTGCGGCCGCATAGTCTTGGCAAGCCGCTTCGTACAACCCCAGCGCCCGCCATGCGTTGCCCCGGTTGTTGCGTGCGGCCACCAAGTGTTCATTCAAGGCCAAGGCTTGACCAAAGGCCGCCGCTGCCGCCTCGTGGCGCTCCAGTGCCATGAGGGCGTTGCCAACACCGAGGGCTGCCAAGGCGTAATCTGGGCGAATCGCCAAAGCTGCATGCGCGTCGCGCAAGGCCTCTTGTGCACGCCCTTGGGCCAATCGCAAAGCCGCGCGGTTGTTGAGCGCGCGCGCGTGTTCTGGCTGCGCAGCAATGACGGCGTCGTACTGCGCCACGGCCGCTTCCACCTCCCCGGCTTGCTCCAGCGCGTGTGCGCAGTCCATGCGCAAGTCCACGGAGACATGACCCAAAACAAAGGCTTGTTGCAGGGTCCGCGCCGCCTGCGCGTGTTGACCCAACTGACTCAGGGCCAAACCCAGGTTGGCGTGCAAGTAAGCCGCTTGAGGCTGAAGCTGCAGGGCTCGGCGATACAAATCAGCGGCGACTTGGGGCTGCGACCGTGCCAAGTACAAAGACGCCGCATTGTTGAGCAAGGCAACGTTCTCTGGCGCGCTTCGCAAGGCCTGCTCGTAATCGGCCAAAGCCAGATCCGGCCGCTCCAAATGCGAGTGTGCAAAGG
>JALRFN010000148.1 GCA_023268425.1 Burkholderiaceae bacterium
ATCAAGGTCAACCCCGAAACAGGAGTGATTGAAGACGCGCGCTTCAAGACCTACGGCTGCGGCTCGGCCATCGCGTCGAGCTCGTTGGTCACCGAGTGGGTCAAGGGCCGCACCCTGGACGAAGCCGCCGCACTCAAAAACAGCGACATCGCTGAAGAGCTGGCGCTGCCACCGGTCAAAATCCACTGCTCGATCTTGGCCGAGGACGCGATCAAGGCTGCGGTTGACGATTACCGCCAAAAGCACAGTGCGAAAGCCTGAGAGGGCTTGTTGAGGAACGGCCCATGTCAGTGACTTTGAGCGACGCGGCAGCGCGTCATGTCAGGCGGTATTTGGAGCGACGCGGCAAAGGCGTCGGTGTGCGCTTGGGCGTGAAAACCACGGGTTGTTCGGGCTTGGCTTACAAGCTTGAGTATGCCGACGAGGTGGCCTCAGAAGATGTGGTTTTCGAGAGCAATGGCGTGCAAGTCTTGATCGACCCCAAGAGCTTGGCTTACCTGGACGGCACCGAGTTGGACTTCGTGCGCGAAGGCTTGAACGAAGGCTTCAAGTTCAACAACCCCAACGAGCGTGACCGCTGCGGTTGTGGTGAGTCCTTCCGCATCTGACATGAGTGCGCCAGCGGCGGACTTGCAAAGCCTCGGCTTGCAAGCCAACGACTTCGCGTTGTTCGATTTGCCACAGCGCTTTGCGCTCGATGTGCACGACTTGGACGCGCGCTGGAAAGCACTGCAGGCTCAAGTTCACCCAGACCGTTTTGCGGCTCAAGGTGCCAGCGCTCAGCGTGTGGCCATGCAATGGTCAGTGCGCATCAACGAGGCCTACCAGCGGCTCAAGTCTCCCCTGTCGCGTGGGGCTTACCTCTGCGAATTGGCTGGCGAGGCGGTGCGCGCCGAAGACAACACCGCGATGCCCGCTGCGTTTTTGATGCAGCAAATGGAGTGGCGCGAAGCGCTGGACGAGGCGGGCAGAGACGAAGACGCCTTGGACGCGTTGTTGCGCGAAACCCGACAAGCGCAGGCGCAGTGGTTAACTCAGTTGGCCCAAGCTTTGGATGAACACCATGACGCAAAGGCAGCCACGGCTTGCGTGAGGGCCTTGATGTTCATTGACAAATTCGCACGCACGCTTGAGCAGCGCTTGGATGATTTAGACGATTGAGCACGGCGGCCGCCGCGATTGACCAGGCGCGGCGCACGTGAAGCGACAGACAGATAGGAAAAGCCCATGGCTTTGTTACAAATCTCCGAACCTGGCCAGGCGCCAGACCCCCACCAACGCCGACTGGCAATCGGCATTGACTTGGGCACCACGCATTCGCTGGTTGCTGCCATGCGTCATGGCGTGGCCGAATGTCTGCCCGACGCGCAAGGGCGCACCCTGTTGCCCAGCGCGGTGCGTTATTTGAGCTCGGCACCCGGTCGCCAAATTGGTTTTGATGCGCTTGCAGCCCAAGCCACCGACCCCTTGAACACCATTGTTTCGGTCAAGCGTTTGATGGGGCGCAAACGCGAAGACGTGGCCATGGTGTCGCAGTTGCCATACAGCGTGTTGGACACACCCAGCATGGCCAGTGTGGACACGGTCGCCGGTGTGAAAACGCCAGTGGAAGTCAGCGCGGAAATCTTGGCGACCCTGCGTTATCGCGCTGAAGACAGTTTTGACGATGAGGTATTTGGTGCGGTCATCACGGTGCCTGCCTACTTTGATGACGCCCAGCGCCAAGCCACCAAGGACGCGGCCAAACTGGCAGGCCTGGAGGTGTTGCGCTTGATCAACGAGCCCACCGCTGCCGCGATTGCCTACGGTTTGGACGAGGGCAGCGAAGGCGTGTACGCCGTGTTTGATTTGGGCGGCGGCACCTTCGATGTCTCGATTTTGCGTTTGAGCGCCGGGGTGTTCGAGGTCATTGCGACCGGCGGCGATTCGGCGCTTGGCGGCGACGATTACGACCGAGTGCTGGCCAACGCCGTGCTTGCGCAAGCTGGATTGGGCGATTTGGCTCAACTCGACGCCACGGATCGCGCCACGCTGTTGCACGCGGCTCGCGCGTGCAAGCAAAGCTTGTCCGACCAGGCCTCAGCGCGGCTACATGCCGGCTTGAGCGCAGGCACCTTGAACGTGGACATCGATCGCGCCTACTTCGCTCAGGCCACTGCTGAGCTGACGCAGCGCACCATCAAGGTCAGCAAGCGCGCCCTGCGTGACGCGGGTTTGGGCGTCGATGCGCTTCAGGGTGTGGTCATGGTTGGCGGCTCGACGCGCATGCCTGTGGTGCGCGAAGCGGTGGCGGCTTGGTTTGGGCGTGAACCGCTGACCAACCTCAACCCCGACGAAGTCGTGGCGTTGGGGGCAGCTCGCCAAGCCCACGTCTTGGCGGGCAACGCCGGCAGCGAAGAAATGTTGTTGTTGGACGTGACGCCCTTGTCTTTGGGCCTGGAAACCATGGGCGGTTTGGTCGAGCGCATCGTGCCGCGCAACTCGACCATCCCCACCGCGCGGGCGCAAGATTTCACGACCTACAAAGACGGTCAAACCGCGCTGGCGCTGCATGTGGTGCAAGGTGAGCGCGACTTGGTGCAAGATTGCCGCAGCCTGGCCCGCTTTGAGCTGCGTGGGATTCCGCCCATGGCCGCTGGCGCAGCGCGCATTCGTGTCAGCTTCACGGTTGACGCCGACGGCTTGTTGCAAGTCAGTGCCAAAGAGCAGGGCACCGGCGTTGAGGCCAAGATTGAAGTCAAGCCCAGTTACGGCTTGAGTGATGAGCAAATTGCCACCATGTTGCAAGAGGGTTTTGCCACCGCACAGGCCGACATGGCGGCGCGCGCTTTGGTTGAAGCGCGGGTAGAGGCAGACCGCATGCTGTTGGCCACGCAGAGCGCGTTGCACGCCGATGGAGACTTGTTGAATGACGCGCAACGCGCCGACATCGATCAGGCCATGGTGGGTTTGCGTGCATTGCTTGAGGCGTCGTCTGATGCCGCGCAAATCGACGCAGCGACCGAAGACTTGGCCAAACGCACAGAAGGCTTTGCCGCAGCCCGCATGAACAAAGGCATTGCGCAAGCGCTGGCCGGACAGAAACTGGAGAACATTTGATGCCCACCATCAAGGTCTTGCCCCACGCCGAATACTGCCCCCAAGGGGCCACGCTGCAAGCGCCAGCCGGCACATCGATTTGTGAGGCACTGTTGGACAACGACATCCATATCGAACACGCCTGCGAACTCAGTTGCGCGTGCACGACTTGCCACGTGATCGTGCGCGAGGGCTTCAATTCTTTGGGTGACTTGGAAGAGGAAGAGGAAGACCTGCTCGATCGCGCTTGGGGCCTGGAGCCGAACTCGCGTCTGAGTTGTCAGGCCATCTTGGCGCAAAGCGATGTGACGGTTGAAATCCCCAAATACACCATCAACCACGCCAAAGAGGGGCATTGATGTCCGTTGGGTGCTGGCGCAATCGCGTTACGATCGGCGCATGAACACCCACCACACTTTGAACTACCTGGAGTTCCCCGCCTGCGATTTGGTGGCCACCCGCCAATTTTTTGAAGCCGTGTTTGGGTGGTCGTTTCAAAATTACGGGCCTGACTACATCGCGTTCTCCGACCGCAACCTAGACGGCGGCTTTTACCAAGCACCGCGAGGCGTGTGCAGCCGCAGCGCCCAAGGTGCGGCCCTCGCTGTGTTTTACAGCGACGATTTAGAGGCCAGTCTGGCGGCGGTTGAGCGCGCAGGTGGGCAGGTGTTGAAAACAATTTTTGAGTTTCCAGGTGGGCGGCGCTTTCACTTTGCAGAACCCAGCGGCAATGAGTTTGCGGTGTGGGGCCTCAAGAGCGGTGTTGACGAAATCAAGGCTGAGGGCTGAACCATGCGCCAAATTGTGTTGGACACGGAAACCACGGGCTTGTCCGCCCACGATGGCGACCGCATTTTGGAGATCGGTTGTGTTGAATTGGTCAACCGCAAACTGACCGGCAACAATCTGCACCACTACATCAACCCTGAGCGCGAGAGCCATGAAGAGGCGCTCAAAGTGCACGGCATCACCAACGAATTTTTGGCCGACAAGCCCAAGTTTGGGCAGGTGGCCGATGAACTGTTGGACTACCTCAAAGAC
>JALRFN010000189.1 GCA_023268425.1 Burkholderiaceae bacterium
GTAATCCTCCCCTTTTGCAGGGGCCGCCGAAGTAGAACCGCGACCCAAACATAACCAGCCGCGTCCAAGTGGAGCGGCTGATGCGGCGCGAATTTGTGCAGCGATGGCCGCAGCATTGGCCGAACCTGTTGATCAACATGCGCGGCGCTGGGCCAATCTCGAAGCGCCCCGACGGCCTGCACTCCAGGGTCTCTCACGTCGGCACTGAGGGCCCTTGATCGATCAACTCGCGCGGGCTCGGCCCAGCGGCGCCCGGGTGCTATATTGATTCCTTTCTCGTGCCCACATCATCCCCTGACATGCTGTTTTTTGGCGATGCATCCACCGTTGAGGCCATATGGTTGACGCTGAAACTGGCTGGCCTCACGGCGATTTTGCTGTTGGTTCTGGCCACACCCCTTGCTTGGTGGCTGGCCAATACCCGTTCTCGGTGGCGGCCAGTGGTTCAAGCGGTCACAGCGCTGCCCTTGGTGTTACCACCGACCGTGTTGGGCTTTTATTTGTTGGTGGCCATGGGGCCTCAAGGCTGGTTGGGCCAATGGACACTCGCCCTGGGATGGGGCACGCTGTCGTTCACCTTCAGCGGTTTGGTGATCGGTTCGGTGATTTATTCCTTGCCGTTCGCTGTGCAACCGTTGACCCAAGCGTTCACCAGCATGGGCCGCCACCCCATGGAAGTCGCAGCCACGTTGGGCGCCTCTCCTGGGGACGCTTTTGTGAGCGTGGCCTTGCCGCAGGCGCGTTTGGGTTACTTGAGCGCCGCCGTCTTGAGCTTCGCCCACACGGTTGGTGAGTTTGGTGTGGTGTTGATGATTGGGGGCAACATCCCCGGTGAGACACGGGTGGTGTCGACCGAGATTTTTGGTTTGGTCGAGGCCATGGCCTATGCCCAGGCCCACGCGCTGGCGCTGACCATGGTGGTTTTTGCCTTTGCTGTGTTGTGGATGAGCAGTTGGATTGAGCGGCGCCATGCGGAGACCCGCCATGGCTGACTTGCATTTGAATGTGCAGTTGCAGCGACGCGATTTCAAACTGCATGTCGTCGCGACACTCCCGGCGCAAGGCATCACCGCCATTTTTGGCCCCTCGGGCTGTGGCAAAAGCTCGCTGTTGCGTGTGATTGCTGGCCTAGAGCCCAAGAGTCAAGGCGAATTGCGCTTGGGCAACGAGGTGTGGCAAGACGCCACACACCAAAAGCCCACACACCAGCGACACCTCGGCATGGTGTTTCAACAACCCAGCCTGCTGCGGCATTTGAGTGTGTTGGACAACCTGCGCTTCGCGCAGCGACGCAGCCACGACCGTACCCGATGGCGCCCTGAGGAGTTGCTCACGCGGCTGGGTCTGGGCCACTTGGGTCAACGCATGCCAGAGACCCTCTCGGGGGGCGAACAACAACGCGTCGCCATTGCACGCGCCCTGATCCGTCAGCCGAAACTGCTGCTGCTGGACGAGCCATTTGCCGCCCTGGACCAAGTTCGACGCGACGATATCTTGCAATGGCTAGGCGAGATCCAACGCGAATGGCAAGTGCCCATGCTACTCGTGACCCACGCCTTGGACGAAGTCGCCCGCTTGGCCGACCATGTTTTGCTGATGGAGGCCGGGCAAGTCATCGACCACGGCAGCACTGGCGCGCTGTTCGTGCGCCCCGGCTCGCCGCTGCTGCTGCGAGAAGACGCGGGGGCGGTGTGGCCCGCGCAGGTTCAAGCGCTGGAGCCCGAGTGGCACCTGGCGGTGCTCGATCTTGGTGGCACGGCCTTGCACTTGCGCGACCCCGGGCTGGCCGTGGGTGACGCGGTGCGCGTGCGCCTGCCGGCTCGAGACATCAGCCTGAGCGTCGAGGCGCCACACCCCAGCAGCATCCAAAACCATTTGCAGGGCCACATCACCCACATCACCCCCGACACCCACCCCGCCCAAGTCCTGGTGCATGTGGCGTGCGGCGCGCAAACGCTGGTGGCACGCATCACGCGCAAATCAGCCACACAACTCAAGCTGGATATCGGCGACCCGATTTGGGCCCACATCAAGTCCGTGGCCTTGATGCGTTGAACACCGCCAGCGGCAACCGTTAAAATCCGCGCCTGTTGGTGCTCGCAGCCTATTCAGGGCTGCGGTTAAACGGGAAGCAGGAGGAACACGACCCACGGTCACGTCCTAACCTGCGCTGCCCCCGCAACGGTAAGCGACCAGGCCATTGTTGATGGTCTCGCATCCATTACCGCCACTGGCGCTCTAGCGCTGGGAAGGCTTTGGGTGTTGTGTCGCCAGCCCGGATACCGGCCAACAACGCGATGGCGTGTGACAGCGCCATCACATCGCCCAACGCTGTCGGGGAGGACGGCACCGGGTTTTTGTTCGGTTTGATTCATCATGACTTTTGCATTGCGGCCCGTCGCCGCCGTTTGCGCTTTGGGCGTTGCCCAAGGCCTGTTCGCGCAATCCATTTCCACTGTGCAGCTCGACCCTGTGATGGTCACGGCCACGCGCTTCGAAACCCCCTTGGCCGACAGCTTGGCTTCAGTCAGTGTCATCACGCGCGAAACCATTGAGGCCACGCAACCAGCAGCTTTGGCTGACTTGCTTCAGCGCGAAGCCGGCATCGAAATTGGGCGAAACGGTGGCCCTGGGACAGTGACCTCTTTCTTCTTGCGTGGCGCGGAAAGCAAGAACGTGTTGATCTTGATCGACGGCATGAGGACACCCACGGACTCCTTCGGTCGCCCCGTGGAAATCGATATCGCCCCAGAGGAGATCGAACGCATTGAGGTTCTTCGTGGCAACGCAGGCGCTTACTATGGTGAAAGCGCAATTGGTGGCGTGATATTGATCACTACGCGCGCGGCCACTGGAGGCGATCAAGGCCGATTGGAAATGGGGTTAGGCAGCCGTGGCACCAAGCAAACCAATGCCTCCCTCAACCGCCAGATGAACCAAACGAACTTTGGCCTGACGGTTGGCCACAAAGAGAGCACAGGGCTGTCAGCAATGGACACCCAGATCAAAACGCTGGCCAACCCTGACGCCGATAGGTACTCGCAAACTTTTGCTCGCTTCACTTTGCGCCAACAAGCAACTGAACGTCTGCGCTGGGGCATGCACCTGGCGAATACGCAGGCCAGCTCTGAATATGACAACAGCAGCACCTACTTCCCGGTGTCTCAGCCTTCGGACACACATCAACTGACGCGCAGCACATTTGACCTGGGCGTGTATGCCAACTACGACATCAACGCCAACTGGCGAACCAGCCTGAATCTAGGCATGCAAGACCTGCATCAGCACGACCGCATCAATGCCCTTCCTGCACCGTACAACGCCGACATCGGCAGCAAACAAAACCGATTGGAATGGCGCAACACACTGGCGACCGAAGCGGGCATTTGGCAGTTCGGCTCCGAAATGGCTTGGCTCGAGGGCAACAACGACGGCGCACAGTCCTCTCGCATCACGCACGCAATCCAAGGTGGATGGACAAACGACTTCGGCCCTGTGACGGTACAAACCATGCTGCGGCGCGACCTCGTGCAATCCACCAATGCGCCGCTCACGGAGCGTCTGCGCAAAACCAGCGGCATGCTGGGCTTGGGTTACGACCTTTCGACTCAGTGGCGTCTAACAGCAACCCACAGCAAAGGTTTTCGCGCCCCAACCAGCTACGAATTTCAAACCACACCAACACTCCAAGCCGAAAGTCACGACAGCAACGAGTTGGGCATCGCATTCAAAGCTAAAGATGCTGGCGTGCGCCTGGTCGCTTTCCAGACCAGAACAGCCAATGCGATTCAATACGTGTACGTGCCGGCAGGCTCGAGTTATTACGACAACATCAAACGGACCTCCAACAAGGGCCTGGAGTTGTCGGGCCACCTGCAATGGGCGAGTACTCGTTTGGGCCTGAACTGGACGCACCAAGACCCGCGTGACGCGAACAGCCACACGCTGCTGCTGCGTCGCGCAAAGGACTACGGCAGCGTGGACCTCAGCCATCGGCAAGGCGACACCACCTGGGGCGCACAGTGGCACATCAGCGGCAAGCGCAACGATTCAGGCGGTGTGGTACTGGCCGGCTACAACACCTTGGACTTGAGCGCCAGCCACAACGTGAGCAAGGCTTGGACGCTGCGCGGCAAGATCGAGAACCTCACAGATGAGCGTTATGAGCTCGTCAGCGGCTACAACACGCCGCGCCGTGGCGTGTTGGTCAGTTTGGTCTACCAAGCCCACTGAAGTCATGAGCCGCGGCCCACAACGCATCGTCTGTCTGACCGAGGAGACCACGGAGTGGTTGTACTTGCTTGGGCAAGAGGCGCGCATTGTGGGCATCTCGGGCTATACGGTGCGGCCCCGCCGCGCGCGAACTGAAAAGCCCAAAGTCAGCGCATTTTTGAGCGCCAAGATCGACAAAATTTTGGCCCTCAAACCTGACCTCGTTCTGGGTTTTTCGGATTTGCAAGCCGACATTGCTGCCAGCCTGATTCGCGCTGGCGTCAATGTCTTGGTCTTCAACCAACGCAGTGTCCAAGAGATCTTCTCGATGCTGTTTCAAGTCGCTGCTTTGGTTGACGCGGCAGACCAAGGTCAGCGCCAAATCGACGCCATGCGTGCCCGTCTGGCGAGCATGGGCGAGGCGGTTTCGGCTTGGCAAACGCAGGGCCTGCGTTTGCCCAAGGTGTATTTCGAAGAGTGGGACGAACCGCAGATTTGCGGCATCCGCTGGGTCTCCGAGTTGATCGCCATTGCGGGGGGCGTTGACGTTTGCGCCGAGCAAGCCCAGCAAGCCATGGGCAAAGATCGCATCTTGAGCGACGCGCAACAAGTGATCGATGCTGCACCCGATTTGATTTTCGGCTCTTGGTGCGGCAAGAAATTCCGCCCTGAACATGTGGCCGCTCGTGCGGGTTGGGGACAAGTGCCCGCCGTGGTGCGAGGCCATTTGTTTGAAATCAAATCGGCTGACATCTTGCAGCCTGGCCCCGCCGCCTTGACCGACGGCGTTGACCAGCTTCACCAGCACATCAAAACTTGGGTGCTCAACCATGCGGCTTGAGCCTCACAAGGCCTCGGTACTGGCGCTGTTGCTCGCGTTCAGCGCGTGGGCGCAAGCGGCTCCCCAACGCATCGTCAGTTTGTTGCCCTCGTTGACAGAAACGGTCTGTGCGCTGGGCGCTTGTGAGCGTTTGGTGGGGGTTGACCGTTATTCCAATTGGCCTCCCGAAATCAAAGACCTGCCGCGCTTGGGCGGCGGTCTGGACCCCAACGTCGAAGCCATCGCAGCCTTGCGACCCGATTTGGTGTTGGTGGCCAAGTCGGCGCGGGTCTTGCCCAGGCTGCAGTCGCTGGGATTGCGAGTTGCGGTGCTGGAGCCACAAACCCACGCCGACGTGCGACACATCACCGAACAAGTTGCCGACTTGCTCGGCCTGCCAGCCACGCGGGCGCAAGCCCTATGGCTGCGCATTGAAGCCGAAATCAAACAAGCCCAAGCTGTGGTGCCCCCAGCGGCCAAGGGGCGACGCCTTTACTTTGAGGTCAATGACGCCCCATACGCCGCAGGACCTAGCTCGTTCATTGGCGAGACGCTGACGCGCTTGGGTCTGGGTAATGTGGTGCCCGCCGATTGGCCCGCGTTTGCCCGCGTGAACAGCGAATGGGTGGTGGCGCAGCAACCAGAGGTGATCTTGGTCGGTGACGTGGCGGCGGGTCAAATGGCCAAGCGCCCGGGCTGGTCGTCGCTCAAGGCCTTGCAACAACAACGCCTGTGCGCCTTTCCCCCCACTCAAGCGGACATTTTGGTGCGCGCCGGTCCGCGCATGGGGCAAGCGGCCCAACTGATCGCGCAATGCCTGCGCCGCGTGCTGACGCCATGAACGCACACCGCACCCACACCACACACACCTTGACCTGGGTCTTGTTGGCTCTGAGCATCGCGCTGTTGGTGGTGGGCACCGCCAGCGGCAGCACGGGCTGGCACTTTTCCTTTGACACGGCCGATGTGTTGACGTGGACCATACGTGCGCCGCGCAGCGGTGGTGCCTGGCTCACCGGAGCTTTGCTCGGCTTGGCTGGTGCGGTCGCCCAGGGCTTGTTTCGCAACCCCTTGGCCGATCCGTTTTTGCTTGGCAGTTCCTCCGGGGCGGCTTTGGGCGTGACCATGGCCTGGGTGGTTTTGGGCGTGGCACCTGTGGGCAGTTTGCCGTGGTTAACCACCTTGGGTTTGACCGGGGCCGCCTTTGCGGGGGCTTGGGTGGCCGTGGTGCTCAGCGTGGTCTTGGCGCGCGGTGTGCAGCACAGCCTGCGGCTGCTGCTGGGCGGCGTGGTGGTCAGCGTGGTCTTGGGTGCCATGACTTCGCTGTTGGCCTTGTGGTGGCCGCATGTCTTGGCCGCCACGCAAGGCTTCATGTTGGGCAACACGGGCTTGCTGTCTTGGTCCTCCGTACAGCTGTTGGGTTTGGCTTGGCTGTTGGCCTTGTTCGGCGCCATCGCTGTTGCCCGCGTGCTGGACGCGCTGAGCTTGGGCAACGAGACCGCACGCAGCTTAGGACTGCCACTGCGTCCTGCGCGTTGGTTGCTGATTGCGGTCATTGCTTTGTGCACAGGCGCGGCCGTGTCGCAAGCCGGTTTGATCGCGTTTGTGGGTTTGGCCGCACCGCACGTGGCGCGCAGTTGGTGTCGCAGCACACACGGGCCCTTGCTGTGGTTGTCCAGCTTGGTCGGTGGCGCGCTGCTGCTGGCGGCGGACATCATTGCGCGCGTCGTGCTCGCTCCTCAAGAATTGCCCGTTGGGCTGCTGACCGCTTTGGTGGGTGGGGGCTATTTGCTGTGGCGCTTGCAGCGCATTCCGGTGCAAGCGGCATGAACGCAGTCGACTTGCAACATGTGCATGCGCACTGGCACAGCAGCGGCACCGAGGTCTTGCGCGACATCACCGCACAAGCACCCCGAGGCCAGTGGACGGCGATTGTTGGCCCCAACGGCGCCGGCAAAAGCACGCTGCTCAAAGCCATCGCTGGCTTGCTCGGCCACGACGCGGCCGTGCGCGGGGAAATCCAGGTGCAAGGTCGGACGCCGCGCAACTGGACGCCCAGCGAATGGGCTCGTCACCAAGCCTGGCTGGGTCAAGCCGAGCAAGGCGGAGAAGCCATGCGTGCCATTGATGTGGTGCGCCTCGGTCGCATTCCCCACCAAGGTTGGTGGCCGCAAGCGCCGTCGCGCGAGGACGAGACTGCCGTGCGCGAGGCCATGCACACCACCGAGTGCTGGGCCTTGCGCGACACGCCGCTGGCGGCCATGTCGGGTGGTGAGCGCCAGCGCGTGCGCTTGGCCCGTGTGCTGGCGGTCCAAGCGTCCTTGCTGCTGATGGACGAACCCTTGGCCAATTTGGATCCGCCGCACCAAGCCGATTGGCTGGAGCAAGTGCACGGCCTGACTCGCCAGGGGCGCAGCGTGATCAGCGTCTTGCACGAACTGAACATCGCTTTGCGCGCCGATCACCTGTGGTTGGTGCACCAAGGCGAACTGCTCGCCCAAGGCCACGTCGATGACGCCGAGGTGCGCGAGGCCATCGTCGAGACCTTTGATGGCCGCATCCGCTTGCACGCCCTCGACCAGCAATGGGTGGCCCTGCCCGTGGTGCGCGCGTGACGGCGGCATGCGTCATGGTGCTGGGCACCAGCAGCGGCGCAGGCAAGAGCTGGATCACCACCGCACTGTGCCGCGCCTACGCCGATATGGGCTTGCGTGTGGCGCCGTTCAAGGCGCAAAACATGAGCAACAACGCCCGCGTGGTCGCGGGGCCTGAGGGCCGCTGGGGCGAAATCGGCTCGGCGCAGTATTTCCAAGCCCTGGCCGCACGGGTGGTGCCGCATGTGGACATGAACCCGGTGTTGCTCAAGCCCGAAGCCGACACCCGCTCGCAAGTCGTGATCGGCGGACAGGTCGATGAGGCCTTGAGCGCCATGCCTTGGGCCCAACGCAGTGAGCAGCTGTGGCCGCACATCGCAGCCGCCTTGGATCGCTTGCGTGAACAAGTCGATGTGGTGGTGATCGAAGGCGCAGGCTCACCCGCCGAAATCAACTTGATGGACAGAGACATCGTCAACCTGCGTGTCGCCCGCCACGCCGACGCGGCTTGTCTGTTGGTCAGCGACATCGATCGCGGTGGCGCCTTCGCCCACCTGTATGGCACTTGGGCCTTGTTGCCTGCAGGTGACCGCGAGCGCTTGCACGGATTTGTGTTCAACAAGTTTCGCGGTGATGCCAGCTTGCTCGCACCCGGCCCCGCGCAATTGCAAGCGCTGACCCAAACGCCTTTGGTCGCCACCCTACCCTGGTTGGGTCACCATGGCCTGCCCGAAGAAGACTGGGGCTTTGCGCATGCGCAAGGCATCGGTCGTGTCCACACCCGCGTTGCGATTCTTTGCGGCCCACACATTTCTAACCTGGACGAATTTCAAGCGCTGCACAACATCGACGGGGTGCACGTCGTGTGGGCGCGGCGCCCCAGCGAAGTTGCAAGCGCCGACGTGGTGATCTTGCCCGGCTCCAAAGACACCTTGGGCGATTTGCGCTGGATGCGTGCGCAAGCGCTGGACCAAGCCGTGGTCGACCACGTCGCACAAGGTGGCGCGGTACTGGGGATTTGCGGCGGCCTGCAAATTTTGGGTGAAGCCTTGATCGACCCGGAACACATCGAAGGCAACGTACCCGGCCTGGGCTTGCTGCCTGTGGTGACGCGCTTCGCGTCTACAAAAACGGTGGCGCCATGCCAATCGAGCTTCAGACAGCTTCACGGCCCCTGGGCGCACTGGAGCCATCAAGCCGTTCAGGGCTACGAGATCCACCAAGGCCAAACGGTCGCGCACCCGGCGATGGTCAAGGCGGGGCACACCGTGCATGAGGTGCTGCCCAACCTGGGCTGGCAAGACGCCTCGGGACAAGTCCTGGGGCTGTACGTGCACGGCCTGTTGGAGCAAAGCGCCTTGCTGCAGGCTTGGTTTGGCACGCCAGCGCGGGACTGGGACCGGGTCTTCGACGGCTTGGCCGAACATTGGCTCGCCCACAGCGAGCCGGGGCTGTTGCGCTCGCTGTTCAGACCTTGAAACCGCCAGCGAATTGCACCGCCAAGTGGTCAATCAACAGCCTTGTGGCCTTGGGCACATGGGGTGAATATGCCCGCAAGGCGTAGACGCTGGGGGCAAACACGCCAACGGCGTCCCATTGCGGCAACAAGCGCACCAAGGCACCACTTGCCAAAGCCGCTTGCGCGCTGAAGTCAGGCAGCAGGCTCAGCCCCAAGCCCGCCACCGCAGCGTCACGCAAGGCTTCGCTGTTGTTGACCGCCAGACTGCCGTTGACCGCCACGGACTGGGTGTCTGTGCGTCGACGCTTGTCGCGTGACACAAATTGCCACACGGGTTGGCCCGAGGCTCGGGGGTAGGTCAAGCACGGGTGATGCGCCAAATCCCCTGGGTTTTTGATTGGCGTGGCGCGGGCCAAATAGGCTGGCGAGGCCACCAGCACCGTGCGCGTCGCACACAAGTGCTTGGCCACCAGCGTGTCGGGGGGCGTGGCGATGTGGCGAACCGCCAAGTCAAAACCATCGCCCACCACGTTGACCAAGCGATCCGACATGTCCAACTGCACGCGAATGGCTGGATAGCGCTGCAAAAACGCTGGCAACATCGCCACCAGCTGCTGACGCGCCAGGGCCACTGGTGCGGTCAAGCGCACCAAGCCGCGTGCTTCGTCGACCTCATCTCTCGCGCGCACAAAGGTGTCGGCAATGTGCGCAAAGGCCTCTCGCGTGTCCTCAACCAAGCGCAAGCCCAATTCGGTCAGGCGCAGGCTGCGCGTCGTGCGCTGCACCAGGGGCGCGCCGACCACAGTTTCCAGCTCGCGCATGCGTTGGCTGACCGCGGCCTTGCTCACTTGCAGGTGCGTGGCCGCCGCCGTGAAACTGCCTTGTTCTTGCAAAACCGACAGCCAATAAACGTGGCCCCACCACACATCGCCACCGCGTTTGAATTCTGATTTCATTTGGCGATTGTTCACTATTTCAAACAATGCTTTCAAGTCTGGACACTTGTTCGGCACCCAGCTCGCGCCTAGACTGCCGCGGTACCCGACTCAAAAACCCAAGGAGACCAGACATGAACACCATCGCGCACCACGTCAACGGCCAAGCCTTTGCTGGCACTGGCACGCGCACCCAAGACGTTTACAACCCCGCACGTGGCGAGGTGATCGCGCAAACCCGCTTGGCCAATGCTGCCGATGTCAACGCTGCTGTGGCTGCCGCGCATGCGGCATTTCCGGCCTGGGCCGACGCGCCGCCCTTGCGCCGTGCACGCGTGATGTTCAAGTTTCTGCAACTGGTCGAAGCCAACAAAGATGCCTTGGCCGAAGCCTTGACACGAGAACACGGCAAGGTGTTCACCGACGCCCAAGGCGAAGTGCAGCGCGGCATCGACATCATTGAATTCGCTTGTGGCATCCCCCAACTGCTCAAAGGCGACTACACCGAGCAAGTCTCCAGCGGCATCGACAACTGGACCATGCGCCAACCCTTGGGTGTGGTCGCTGGCATCACCCCGTTCAACTTCCCGGTCATGGTGCCCATGTGGATGTACCCGGTGGCCATTGCCTGTGGCAACACCTTTGTGCTCAAACCCAGCCCCACCGACCCATCAGCAACCTTGATGGTGGCCGATCTGTTGAAGCAAGCGGGCTTGCCCGACGGTGTGTTCAACGTGATCCAAGGTGACAAAGAAGCCGTGGACGCCTTGTTGGCCCACCCGCAGGTGAAGGCCGTGTCATTTGTCGGCTCGACCCCGATTGCCAACTACATCTACGAAACCGGCGCGCGCAACGGCAAGCGCGTGCAAGCCTTGGGTGGT
>JALRFN010000329.1 GCA_023268425.1 Burkholderiaceae bacterium
GAAGCCCTGCGCATCGTCGGTGAGTCGGTGGCCGATTTCGCAACCATTGACCGCATCTTGCGCGACCAGGCGGGTTTCCGCTTGGGCCCGTTTGAGCTGATGGACTTGACCGCCTTGGATGTCTCGCACCCGGTCATGGAGTCCATCTACAACCAGTACTACCAGGAACCCCGTTACCGCCCCAGCGTGATCACCGCGCAGCGCTTGGCCGGTGGTGTGGTGGGCAAAAAAGTTGGCGAGGGTTTTTATCGCTACGACGACGGCAAGGCCCAGGTCGAACCCGAGGCGCCAGCACCCAAAGTCGGGCAATGGCCACCGGTGTGGGTGTCACCCAAAGCCGCTCGTCGCCAAGAGCTCTACCAGTTGCTCAAAGACCTGGGCGCACACATCGAGACCGGGCAAGCACCCAGCGACAAGGCCTTGATCTTGGTCGCGCCGCTGGGCATGGACGTGACCACGCTGGCCGCAGTGGAGCGCCACGACGCCACCCGCGTGGTTGGCATTGACCTGTTGATGCCCGACGCGGCGGTCAAGCGCCGCGTGTTGGCCACCAACCCCGCCACCCGCGCCGACATGCGCGACGCGGCACACGCCATCTTCGCCTCCGACGGCAAAGCGGTCAGCGTGATCCGCGACAGCGGCGGCTTTGTCACCCAGCGCGTGTTGGCGGCCATCGTCAACATCGCCACCGACATGTGCCAACAAGGCGTGTGCTCTCCGCAAGATTTGGACATGGCCGTGCGTTTAGGGCTGGGCTACCCCAAAGGCCCTCTGGCCTGGGGCGATGAGCTGGGCCCCACCAACATGTTGGAAACCCTGTTCAACTTGCAGACCGTGTACGGCGACCCGCGCTACCGCCCCAGCCCCTGGCTGCGTCGGCGCGGCGCACTGGGTCTGTCGCTGTTGCACGAGGAGGCTTGAATGGCTGCGCGCTTGCTCACCGAAACCCAGGGTCAAACGCTGATCCTGACCATCAGCGACCCCGAGATGCGCAACGCCTTGGGGCCAGACATCTACACCGCTGGCATCGAGGCCTTGAACGCCGCGGAAACCAACCGCGATGTGCGCACCGTGGTGTTGCGCGGCGAAGGCAGCACCTTTTGTTCGGGGGGCAACCTCAAGCGCATCTTGGCCCGCCGCCAAGAGGACCCGCAGGTGCAAGTCGACAGCATCAACCTGCTCAACAGCTGGATTGAATCGCTGCGCAATTTCCCCAAGCCCATCATTGCGGCGATTGAAGGGGCGGCTGCGGGCGCGGGCGTGTCGGTGGCCATGGCCTGCGACATGATTGTGGCGGCCGATGATGCGTTCATGATGATGGCCTATGCCAATGTGGGCTTGTCGCCCGACGGAGGTGGCGCTTGGGCGCTGGCGCGCCAATTGCCGCGCCCCTTGGCCATGAAACTGTTGATGCTGGGCGAGCGCATCAGCGCCAAGCAACTGCACGACTTGGGCGTGGTCAGCGATCTGGCCGCGCCGGGACAGGCGCTGACACAAGCACTGGCCATCGCGCAGAAACTCAACGGCCGCGCCCCTAACGTCATGCACAGCTTGAAAGAGTTGGTCAACGACGCGGGCGAACTCGAACTGCACCAGCACCTGCAAAACGAGTGCATGCATTTCGTGCGCAACCTCTATCACCCCAATGGCGGCGAAGGCATTCAAGCCTTCCTCGACAAACGCACCCCCACCTACCGATAAGAAAGAGAGTGGTCACATGAGCGACGCCTACACGACCTCCCAGTCACTGAGACGACATGTATCGGATGAGCCGATTCTTAGTATGGAGGAACGCGAATCCATCAACCAAGGGCGCTGGTTCAGCACCCTGTCACCTTCACTCCGCCACGACATCCTCCGATGCGCTTACGTCAAACGATACAAAGACGGCGACCTGATCTGCGCCCGTGGGGACAACCCACAGGAGTGGATGGGCGTGTGCAAAGGCGCGGTGCGTGTGAGCTCGACTTCCATCACGGGCAAGGAGATCACCTACACCTACGTCGAGCCGGGGGTTTGGTTTGGCGACATCTCGCTGTTCGATGGGGATGTGCGTACGCACGACACCTACTCGCACGGCGCGACCACGCTGTTGTGTGTGGCACGTTCGGACTTTTTCAAAATCCTCCAACTGCACACCGAGCTGTACGAAGCGCTGATGCGTTTGCAAGTGCGCCGCATCCGCTCGCTGTTTGGTTTGGTGGAAGACCTCAACACCCTTCCCCTGCGCGCACGATTGGCCAAGCAGTTGATGCACTTGGCGCGCTCCTATGGGGTGCCGTGCTTGTCCAACTGTGGAGAGATTCGCATTGGCTTGCAACTGGCGCAAGAAGAATTGGCGCAGTTGCTGGGCGCTTCGCGCCAACGGGTCAACCAAGAACTCAAGACCATGGAGCGCGAAGGCGCGATCCGCGTCGAAGCCGCTGGATTGGTGGTTTGCGACAAGGCCGCGTTGATGCACATCGTGGAAACATCCGACTAACCTGTGGCCACTCGGGCGGTTTGACCGCCCCCAGCGCCCTTTACTGCAAGGAGGGCGCTGCGGCGTGACCGATTTCAATGCATTCACTGGCACGCGCGAGGTGTCCGAAGCCCACCGCTTCGACATCAACGCGCTGCAAAACTACCTGAGCCAGCACCTCGCTGGCTTCCAGGGTTCCTTGAGCGTGGAGATGTTCAAGGGCGGCCAGAGCAACCCCACTTACAAACTCATCACGCCGACGCGCACCTATGTGATGCGCGCCAAGCCCGGGCCCGTGGCCAAGCTGCTGCCTTCGGCGCACGCGATTGAGCGCGAATACCGCGTCATGAAGGCGCTGCACACCACGGGTTTCCCAGTGCCTGAGATGGGCGTGCTGTGCGAAGACGAGTCGGTGATTGGCCGTGCGTTTTTCGTCATGGAGTTCAAAGCCGGTCGCGTGCTTTGGGACCAAAGCCTGCCCGACATGACGCCCGAGCAGCGCCGCGCGCACTACCTGGAACTCAACCGCGTCATGGCGCAGTTGCACAGCGTCGATGTGCACGCCATTGGCCTGAGCGACTACGGCAAGGCGGGCAATTACTTTGATCGGCAAATTGGGCGCTGGTCCAAGCAATACTTGGCTTCCATTACCGAGCCCATCGACGAGATGGACAAATTGATGGCTTGGTTGCCCGCCAACATGCCCGACTCCGCTCGCGACGAGCGGCTGCTGTCCATCGTGCACGGCGATTACCGTTTGGACAACGTCATGTACGACCAAGACGAGGCGCGCATCATCGCGGTGCTCGACTGGGAACTGTCCACGCTGGGCCACCCACTGGCCGACTTCAGCTACCACTGCATGACTTGGCACATCTCGCCGGGCGATTTCCGGGGCATTGGGGGCCTGGACTTGGAGGCCCTGGGCATCCCGCAAGAGCGTGAATACATCGAGCGTTACTGCGCGCTGACCGGATTCACCTCGCCCGAACAACTGGCCAAGGATTGGAATTTCTACCTGTCTTACAACATGTTCCGGCTCGCGGGCATCTTGCAAGGCATCGCCAAGCGCGTGCAAACCGGCACCGCGTCCAGCGCACAAGCGGCCAAGTCGGCTGCGGGTGCTCGACCCATGGCCCAACTCGCCTGGGCGTTTGCCCAAAAACACGATCAACAACAACACTGAATTCAAAGCAGAGCAACAAGGAGAACACTCATGCAATTCGATTACACCGACAAAGTCAAAGACCTTCAGGCGCGCCTGCTGGCCTTCATGGACCAGCACATTTACCCCAACGAAGGCCGCTACCACGCCGAAGTCGAGGCCAACCGCGCAGCGGGCAATGCATGGATCCCCACCCAGGTCATTGAAGAGCTCAAACCCAAAGCCCGCGCCGCCGGCCTGTGGAACTTGTTTTTGCCCAACTCCGACCGTGCGCCCGAAGGCCTGACCAACCTGGAGTACGCGCCGCTGTGCGAGATCATGGGTCGCGTCACCTGGGCTGCCGAAGTGTTCAACTGCTCGGCGCCCGACACCGGCAACATGGAAACGCTGGAGCGCTACGCCAGCGAAGCCATCAAAGACGAATGGATGGAGCCGCTGTTGAACGGCGAAATTCGCTCGGCCTTTTTGATGACCGAACCCGAAGTGGCCTCCAGTGACGCCACCAACATCCAAACGCGCATCGAGGATCGCGGTGACCATTACCTGATCAACGGTCGCAAATGGTGGAGTTCTGGCCTGGGCGACCCGCGTTGCAAGGTCTTGATCGTCATGGGCAAGACCGACCCCGAGGCCCCCCGCCACTCTCAGCAATCCATGATCGTGGTGCCGCGCGACACCGAAGGCGTCAAGGTGCTGCGCGCATTGAGCGTGTTTGGCTACGACGACGCGCCGCACGGCCATATGGAAGTGCTGCTGGAAAACGTCAAGGTGCCCAAGAGCAACATCTTGTTGGGCGAGGGGCGTGGTTTTGAAATCGCTCAAGGTCGCTTGGGCCCAGGCCGCATCCACCACTGCATGCGCTCCATCGGCGCCGCTGAACGCGCCCTGGAAGCCATGGTTGACCGCTTGAACAGCCGCGTGGCCTTTGGCAAACGCGTGTCGGAGCACAGCGTTTGGCACGAACGCATCGCCGAGTCGCGCATCATGATTGAGCAGGCCCGCTTGCTGACCCTCAAAGCGGCCTACATGATGGACACGGTGGGCAACAAGGTCGCCAAGGCCGAAATCGCCATGATCAAAGTCGTGGCCCCCAACATGGCCACCAAGATCATCGACTGGGCCATCCAAGCCCACGGCGGTGGCGGCATTTCGCAAGACTTCTTCTTGGCCAACAGCTGGGCGCACCAGCGCACACTGCGCTTTGCCGACGGCCCAGACGAGGTGCACCGCGTGACCATCGCCAAGCTTGAGTTGGCCCGCCAGCTCAAGTTGACCAAGGAAGTGGATGTGCCCATCACCCGTGGCAGCTGATGCACTGAAACCTCAGCCATCAACCGCGCAGCCCCGCTGCGCGGTTTTTTTTCGTCTTCCCTTTCCCAACGCTTGAGCAAGCGCACTCGCGCTGCTGCACAATCACCCCCCATTAAGGAGCACAGAGCCATGATCGACGTCTATTCTTGGGCCACGCCCAACGGCCACAAGGTTCACATCATGTTGGACGAATGCGGCCAACGATTGGGCCGCGATTGGACCGCACACCCCATCAACATCGGTGCGGG
>JALRFN010000363.1 GCA_023268425.1 Burkholderiaceae bacterium
AGAGCCTCACATGACCCGCCTGCAAAACAAAGTCTCCCTGATCACTGGCGCCGCACAAGGCATTGGCCTGGCCACCGCACTCAAATTCGCGCGCGAAGGCGCCATCGTCGTTGCCTGCGATGTGCAGCAAGCGGGCGTGGATGCGACGGTCAAGCAATGTCAAGACTTGGGCGCCATGGCCGTGGGTTTTGTGATGGACGTGACGCAGCGCGCCATGATCGACGCGGTGGTGAGCCAAGTGAAAGAACAATTTGGGCGCATCGATGTGTTGGTCAACAACGCGGGCATCACACAAGACGCGCGCCTGCAAAAGATGACGGCTGAGCAGTTTGACCGGGTGATTGATGTCAACCTGCGTGGCGTCTTCAACTGCACGCAAGCCGTCGCCGACCTCATGGTGGCGCAAGGCAGTGGGGTGATCTTGAATGCGTCATCGGTGGTCGGCATCTACGGCAATTTCGGCCAGACCAATTACGCGGCGACCAAGTTCGGCGTGATCGGTTTCACCAAGACCTGGAGCCGCGAGTTAGGCCCCAAGGGCGTGCGCGCCAATGCCGTGGCGCCCGGCTTCGTGCGCACGCCGATTTTGAACAGCATGCCCGACAAGGTGGTGCAGGGCATGGAGGACCGCGTGCCTTTGAAGCGTTTGGGTCAGCCCGAAGACATTGCCAACGTCTATGCTTTTTTGGCCAGCGACGAGGCGGCTTACATCAACGGCGCGGTGATCGAGGTCACTGGCGGGCTGACGCTGTAAACCCACCCTCAACATGGACGCACACGCCCAAGAAGCCGCTTGCGCCCCGCGCTCGCGGGCCGATTTGTTTTGGTCGTTCAATGCCTTGGCGCTGCAAGGCTTCGGCGGGGTACTGGCCATCGTGCAGCGTGAGTTGGTCGACAACAAGCGTTGGTTGACCCTGGACCAATTCGCAGAAGACTGGGCCGTGGCGCAAGTCATGCCGGGGCCCAATGTGATGAACCTGTCGCTGATGATTGGCGGTCGTCACTTTGGTTGGAGCGGTGCGGCAGCGGCACTGGCCGGCATGATCGTCGCGCCAGTGATCGTGGTTTTGTTGCTCGCCGCTGTGGTCGGGCAGTACGCCCAAGCGGAAGCGCTGCAAGGCGTGATGCGCGGTTTGGCGGCGGTGTCGGCAGGCATGATCGCCAGCTTGAGCCTGAAGATGATGCGCTCGCTCAAGCAACACGTGCTCGGCCTCGGTCTGGTGATTGGCTTTGCGCTGGCCACCTTTGTTGCGGTGGCGGTGCTGCGCTACCCCTTGTTGGCGGTGTTGTTGTCCCTGGGCAGTTTGGCCGTGGTCATGACCTACCAACGCTTGGCCAGCCGCGCGCGAACCGGCACCACACCATGACGCCCAACATCGACCTGCTTGGCGCTCAGGGCTGGGACTTGTTCACCCACATGCTGGCCCTGTCCTTGATGGCCATTGGTGGTGCGATTGTGGTGGCACCCGACATGCACCGCTATTTGGTCGACGACCATGGCTGGTTGTCCAACAGCGAGTTCAACTCGGCGATTGCCATGGCGCAGACCGCCCCGGGCCCCAACCTGACCTTCATCCCGGTGCTGGGGTGGATGACTGGCATGCACAGCGCGCAAAGCCTGGGCTGGCCGCCGCAATGGCATTGGCTCATGGCGTTGGTCGGCGCCATGTTGTGTCTGTTCGCGATTTTGCTGCCCTCCTCGCTGTTGACCTACGGCGCCACGCGCTGGGCGCACCGCAACCGCGACAAAGTCGCGGTGATCGCGTTTCGCCAAGGTTTGCTGCCAGTCGTGGTCGCGTTGATGCTGTCCACGGCCTGGTTGATGAGCGCACACCTGAGCTGGGCCTACGGTTGGCGGGCGTGGTTGCTGTCTGTGGTGGTGGCCGTCTTGATTTGGAAAACCCGCATTCACTTGCTGGTGTTTCTGGGTGCCGGCGCCTTGCTGGGTTTCATGGGCTGGGTGTGAGCACCGCGGCGTTGCGTGCAGAGGTCGCCGCGCTCGTGCAGAACTTGCACCAAGCAGGTCAAGCCGAGCGCGCGCAAGCCATGGCGGCTTACCTGCGCGGCCC
>JALRFN010000394.1 GCA_023268425.1 Burkholderiaceae bacterium
TTTCTGGGCTTTTCACGTTTAACCGTTTGCTTCTCGGATTTTGTTTGCGGCCTCTTTGTCATAAACGACGCCGCTGTCTTCAAACAATTGGTCCAATTCGCCTGAAAGCGTCATTTCTGTGATTATGTCGCATCCACGCCCGCTTGCTGCACATCGCAGGCAACGACGTTGGCGACTTCGCGCGCGAATTTGAGTGCGGTGGCCAGGCCAATGCCTTGTGCGGCGCCAGTGATCAGGGAGACTTTGTTTTGCAGGCGGGTCATGTGAGGCTCTCTCAGGTTAATTCAACCCGGAAGTTTAGTCGGTGCGATAGGACCAAGTGACTGTCAGCGCTCGCGCCTGAGCCCCAGCCACATCACCGTCCCAACGACAATCCCCGCGCCCAACAATTGCGAAGGCGCGATGGCTTGGCCCAGAATCGCCCAAGCCAAAACCAAAGCAAAAATCGGCTCGACGTTCATGATGGCGGAATTGCCCACCACGCCCAGCTTGGGCAGCACCGTGAACATGATGGTGAAGGCCGTGCCGTACAAGAAAGTCAGCAGGCCCAGGCCCCACCAGCCCGCAGTTGCTGTGGGCAAGTGCAAGCCGCTGCCCAGTTGGCTCGCTGCCAGCGCCAGCACCCCGACCGTGGCCATGGTGGTGAAGCTGCGCAAGCGGCCATCGACGGCGCCGGCCTCGTGTTGTGTGACCACCATGGCCAGTCCAAAGGTGGTGGATGCCGCCAATGCGAACAGCACGCCGCTGCCGATGTCGCTCCAATGGGCAGCGGCACCCAAGCCCGAGGCCGCGCCCGCCACGTCCAAGGCCAAGGCCAGACCCAGCAGCAACACCGGCATGGCCATCCAAAGGGCGCGCTCCGCACGATGGCCATACAAGACGCGCGCCCAAATGGCAATCGTCAACGGGTAAGTGTTGAAGGCCAGCAGCGCCAGCGCCACCGGCAGGCGAGCGACAGCGGAGTACAGACAAAAGCTTTGCAACGCAATCAGGCCACCAATCAAGGGCAAAAAGCGCTTGTGGCGCGGGCTCAAGTTCCACGACACGCCTTGCAGCAGCAACAGCACCACCAAGACCACAGCCGTCACGCCGCTGCGAAAGCTCACGGCCGTGAGCACATCCACGCCATTGTTGAAGGCCAATCGGGCCGCGACGTGGTTGCCGCCCATCATCAGCGCAATCAGCAAGAGCGTTAAAAAAGCGGGGGTGGTCAATGAGCGTTTCATGGCCGAAGTGTGCGCTGCTTCATTTGATCAGATCTGGCGCCTGGGCGACTGGTGCACGTACTCACGCTGCGTGCCCTAGGCCATGACTTGCCCATTGCGCAACTTTGTCACCCACACGCACCCCCAAGGCCTGAGCCGCTGGGTTGACGTGGCCGATCACACCATGCGTCAGCGCGTCTTGCGCCTGCCCAATACAGGCCGAGTCGTGGCGGTAACAAGCGCAGGCGATGCCCGCCGCTTGCAGCATGGCCAGCGCCGCAATGCCCGCTTGATCTTTGCCCACGCCCGCGTCGTTGAACATCACCAAGCGAGGCGCATGCGGGGCGTCCAGCACGAACTGTGCTGCAGAAACCCCGCCGTGAGAGCCACTGACGACCACGCGATCACGCGCCGTGTCGTTGATGTGGGCGATGGAGTCGAGCAGCAGGGGCGGGCGTCTTTCGGTCATGGGAGCGGGCGCTTGATCTTCAGTTCATCACATTACCGCCGCAAACGTTGAGCGTTTGCGCGGTGATGTAGCTGGCTTCGTCGCTGGCCAAGAACACGGCGGCGCCACAGATGTCTTCAGGCGTGCCCATGTAACCCAGGGGCACGGCGGCGCCGACTTGGCGCTTGCGCTCGCCCGGCGCCGTGCCTTGGTGTTGGGCGAACAAGGCGTCGATGCGGTCCCACATCGGGGTGTCGATGACGCCGGGCGCAATGGCGTTCACGCGGATGTGGTGCGCAGCCATGGCCAGGGCCGCGCTTTGCGTGTGGCTGATCACCGCCGCTTTGGACGCGCAGTAGTGCGCCACCATGGGGTGGCCACGCCGTCCAGCCTGCGAGGCCATGTTGATCACCGCGCCCTGTGTGCCGTGTTGGACCATGTGGGCCAAGACCTGCTGCATGACGAAAAACGCGCCTTTGACGTTGACCGCAAAGATGCGATCAAACATGGCCTCGTCGCTGTCCAGCAGCGGCGCCATGTCGAAAATCCCGGCGTTGTTGTAGAGCGTGGTGATGGGGCCAAAGGCCTGTTCCGCTTGCGCGATCAGGGCGGCGATGGCCGCTGTTTGGGTCACGTCCGTGGCCACATATTGAGCCTGCGGGTGGCGGGCCAGCAATTCGGCCACGTCGGGCGGGGCCTGCTCAGGCAGGTCGGCCAGCGTGCACCGCGCGCCCTGTTCTAAGTACGCGGTGGCCACCGCCAAACCGATGCCGCCGGCGGCGCCGGTCAAGACGGCGTGTTTGCCTTGCAGGCGCTGAGCGGGCAGGGGTTTCATCTGTGATCTCCTGTTGAAACCAAACACCCCACGCGGCGTGGGGTGTTGGCGCCGCCTGGGTGCGGCCAGCCTCATGCCCCGGATGGGGGACCGGTGGGACGTCAGTACTTGGGCTCGAACTGGCGAATCGTCGCTTGATCGGCTTCGCTCAAGCCAAAGCCTTGGCCGAACTGGGCGGCCAACTCAGCCGCTCGGGCTTCAAAGGCTTCGATGCCCATGCCATAAACGAACTGCATGGCGCCGCCTGCCCAAACGGGGAAGCCGATGCCAAAGATGGAGCCGATGTTGGCGTCGTGCACCGAGGTCAAAACGCCTTCTTGCAAGCAGCGCACGGTTTCCACGGCTTGGCGGAACAGCAAGCGGTCTTGGATGGTCTTGATGTCATAGGCCACGCCGTCTTTGCCGAAGTGGGTTTTCAATTCGGGCCACAGGTGTTTCTTCTGGCCTGCAGGGTAGTCGTAAAAGCCACCGCCAGCGGCGCGACCCGAACGGCCCAGTTCTTTGACCATTTTTTCGACCAAGCGCTCACCGGCCGAGGCCTCGTAAGTCTTGCCTTCGGCGGCGTAATCGGCGCGGGTTTGGTCCAGCACATGCACCGACAGCGACAGCGCGGTTTCGTCGAGCACGGCCAGCGGGCCCACGGGCATGCCGCACTGCATGGCGGCGTTTTCGATCACTGCGGCGGGAATGCCTTCGCCCAACATCGCCGCGCCTTCCATGACGAAGGTGCCGAAGGTGCGGCTGGTGTAGAAACCGCGCGAGTCGTTGACGACGATGGGCAGTTTGCCGATTTGCTGCACGTAGTCGTAGGCGCGGGCCAGGGTTTCGTCGTCGGTCTCGGCGCCGCGAATGATCTCAACCAGTTGCATTTTGTCGACCGGCGAGAAGAAGTGGATGCCGATGAACTTCTTGGCGTCACGCGAGGCCTTGGCCAGCCCGCTGATGGGCAGGGTGGAGGTGTTGCTGGCGAAGAAGCCGCCATCGGCCAACTGCGCTTCGGCCTCTTGCGTGACCTGGGCTTTGAGCTCGCGGTTTTCAAACACCGCTTCGATGATGAGTTCGCAGCCGGCCAAATCGGCCGCGTCAGCGGTGGGCATGATGCGCGCCAGCAGTTCGGCTTGTTTGTCCGCGCTCATCTTGCCTTTGT
>JALRFN010000043.1 GCA_023268425.1 Burkholderiaceae bacterium
CGGGGGCAACCCTTCGTATGGCGTGTACGAAGCTGCGGATGGTCGCCTGGTCGCATTGGGTGCCTTAGAGGCGAAGTTTTGGACCGTGTTCTGCGCCGAGGCAGGCTTGCACGACCTCGCCGAACTCAACACCAACGGTGACGCGAACACCCGCGCCATGATCCAAGGCCGCTTGCAAGCGCTGTTCAAAACCAAAACCGCAGCCGAGTGGCATGCCTTGGGCGAACAGTGGGACGTGTGCCTCAACCAAGTCAACACCTTGAGCGAAGCACGCGACTGGGCGATGCAACGCGAAGACGCCTTGTTTCACCATTACACGCAAGCAGACACCGGCCGGGCGGTGCGGGTGTTGGCTGGGGTCACCGCCAACTTGGCGCAACAAGGGCGCCAACTCACGCCGCCGCCCAAACAGGGGGAGCACACGGCGGCTGTGCTGGCAGAGCTGGGCATCGCTGAGGCGCAGGTTCAGACCTGGCTAAATCAAGGGGTGATCAAAGCGAGCTGAGCGACCCGCCGCGCTTATAGTCAAAGCACTTACACCTCAGGAATGGGCTCCAGCATAGGCGGCACCCCGTCGACCAGCGCTTGGCTCAGGCTGCTGGCGGTTTCTTTGAGCAGGGGCATGACGATGTTTTCCAGCGTTTCGCGTGGCGAGCGCACGCTGGACAGGGTGCAGTTCATGGCCAACAACGGGCCGCCGTCGGGCACCTGAAGCGGCACGGCCACCGCGTGCAGGTTGGGCTTCCAGTCGCCGACCGACAGGCAGTAGCCTTGGCTGCGAAAGCGTTTGCGGTCTTCTTCAAACACAGCCGAAAAGCGATCAAACACCGAGCGGTCGCGCACGCGCAAAAAATTCAAAATCGCGTTTTGCTCATCGGCGGGGCTGCCCAAAATCAAGGCCCGCCCGCTGGCGCTGCTCAACAGCGGGCTGACGCCGCCCACGTCGGGGCGGTAGAGGTCACCCCGGTCGGCGCGCACACCGTCGATGTAGACCACATCACCGCGATCGCGCACGCCCAAATTCACGTTGCAACCGGTTCGGTAGGCCAAGCGCTCCATCAAGGGGCGCGCAAAGTGGCGCACGGGCATGCCCGCGAGGTAGGGGTAGGCAAAGGACAAAATGCCCGGCCCCAAACGGTATTTTTGGCTGGCCTTGTCGCGATCCAAATAGCCCATCAGCGCCAAGGTGTAGGTCAGCCGAGAGATCGTCGGTTTGGGCAAACCCGTGCGGTCGGACAACTCGCGGTTGCCCAGCAAAGGGGCGCTGGCGGTGAAAGCGCGCAAGACCATCAGCCCGCGCGCCAAATTCATCGCAAACTGGCGATCGGTGCTCAGGTCGTGCGGGTCAACCAAGCCCGGGAGTTGGATGTGGGGTTCGGCACTGCGCTTGCTCATGGGCGCTGAGTGTATCGCTGTGCGAAATGACGCCCGAGCATGCGGCAGACGCCAGCGCACCCGCACGCAGCCACCTGCCCTCACATCTTGCGGCTGATCAACTCTTTCATGACCTCGCTGGTGCCGCCGTAAATGCGCATGACACGCGTGTCCACAAAGGCGCGGGTGATGGGGTACTCCATCATGTAGCCGTAGCCACCGTGTAGTTGCAACAACTCATCTAGGGCTTTGCTGAGTTCTTCGGTCACGTAAAGTTTGGCCATGGCCGCTTCTTCGACGGTGAGTTTGCGCGCCATGTGCTCGCGCAAATACTCATCGACCATGATGCGCACCGCTGTCGTGCGGGCCTTGATTTCGGCCAGTTTGAAGCGCGTGTTTTGGAAATCAAACACGGTTTGTCCAAACACCTTGCGCTCTTTCACGTAACGCGTGGTCTCGGCCAACATGGCTTCCATCTTGGCCGCCGCGTTAACCGCGATCACAAAGCGCTCTTGCGCCAGCTCTTGCATCAAGTAGGCAAAGCCTTTGTTTTCTTCGCCCAGCAGGTTGCTCACGGGCACCCGCACGTCGTCGAAAAACATCTCGGCGGTGTCCGAAGCGGCTTGGCCCATTTTGTCCAGCTTGCGGCCACGTCTGAAACCCTCGCGCGTGGCCTCCACCAAAATCAAAGACACGCCTTTGGCGCCCGCCTCGGGGTCGGTCTTGGCCACCACCACCACCAAATCGCAGTTCAAGCCGTTGGAAATGAAGGTCTTGGCGCCGTTGATCACGTATTCGTCGCCCTCGCGGCGCGCTGTGGTGCGAATCGCCTTCAAGTCACTGCCCGCGCCCGGTTCACTCATGGCAATCGCCAACATCACCTCGCCGGTCACACACTTGGGCAACCACTGGCGCTTTTGCGCCTCGGTGCCCAGGCGCTGGATGTAGGGCGCCACCACATCAGAGTGCAAGCCAAAACCCAAACCGCTGACCCCTGCATAAGAAATTTCTTCGATGATCACCGCAGCGTGGCCAAAATCGCCACCCGCCCCACCCCACTCGGGGTCGATGCCGGTACACAACAAGCCTTCACGCCCGGCCTTGAGCCAAGTTTCGCGGTCCACCTTGCCGTCGCGGTCCCACTGGGCTTGCTTGGGCACACACTCGCGCTCCAAAAAGCGGCGCACCGTCTCGCGCAGCATTTCATGGTCTTCGCGGTAAGCGGTGCGCGGGTAGGTCAAAACTGAGCTCATGGCGGCTTCCTTCTCTGGGTGCTATCGGGTTGTTCGCAAGTGAGCGCCAGTATTCGCAGCCCCTCAGCGGCTGCCAATCACCGAGGTGACGATGAACACACCCAATTTCACCAGGCGAACCAAGGTCTTCCAGCCGCCCTACACTGGCAACACCCAAGCAAGCAGGAGAACCCATGTTCAATTGGCGCAAACCCACGGCCACAGTGGCCGCAACCCTGGCCACTGGTTTGGCCAGCGCGGGCACCTGCCCGGCCCTGCTCAACCACACCTTGCCCAAACTGCAAGACGAGTCACCGCAAAACCTCTGTCAATACGCTGGCCGAGTGGTCTTGGTCGTCAACACCGCCAGTTACTGCGGCTTCACACCCCAGTACGAAGGCCTGGAAGCGCTGTACGCCAAATACAAAGACCAAGGTCTGGTGGTCTTGGGTTTCCCGTCCAACGACTTCAAGCAAGAGAAAACCAGCAACCAGGAAATCGCGGACTTTTGCTTCAACACCTACGGCGTGGTCTTCCC
>JALRFN010000084.1 GCA_023268425.1 Burkholderiaceae bacterium
GGCCACAGCCCCAAATGTCTTTCCAAGCCTTGGTCTTGTCCGAACCAAAATTCATCTTAGACGGGTCGCTTTCAGGCAAATCATCGGGATCCATGCCGGCGTTTCGGATGCTGGGCTTGAGGTAGTTGCCATGCACGCCAGTGAACAGATTGCTGTAAACGATGTCGTCGCTGCTGCAGTCCACCACCATTTGCTTGTAACCCTCGGCGGCGCGCGCCTCTTGCGTGGCGATGAAGGCCGAGCCAATGTAGGCGAAATCCGCACCCATGGCCTGCGCTGAGAGGATGGCATGGCCATTGGCAATCGAACCACTCAAGGCCACTGGACCGTCGAACCACTGGCGGATTTCCTGCACCAGCGCAAACGGGCTCTTGACACCAGCGTGCCCACCCGCACCCGCGGCCACTGCCACCAAGCCATCCGCACCCTTTTCAATCGCCTTGTGAGCGAAGGTGTTGTTGATGATGTCGTGAATCACGACGCCACCGTAGCTGTGCGCAGCTTGGTTGATGTCCTCGCGTGCGCCCAGGCTGGTGATGATGATGGGCACTTTGTATTTGACGCACATTTCCATGTCGTGCTCCAAGCGGTCATTGCTTTTGTGCACGATTTGGTTGATCGCAAACGGCGCCGCCGGTGCATCCGGATTTTTGGCGTTGTAATCGGCCAGCGTTTCGGTGATCTCCGCCAACCACTCGTCCAGCAGCTCCGGCGGGCGGGCGTTCAGCGCAGGCATGGAGCCCACCACACCGGCTTTGCACTGCGCAATCACCAACTCCGGCACGCTCAAAATGAACATGGGCGAGCAAATCACGGGGAAGGGAACGTGCGCCAAAGCGCCGGGCAATCGAGACATGGGCAAACTCCTGGTTCGGTGGTTCAAATCAAGCTGAGATGTTGCGCGAAAGTGTGGCGCCCCGCTGTCACGGGAGCGCCGCTACAGCTTGCGCTCAATAGGCCTCAAGCGGCATCGCGTTGACGCTATCGGCGCCCTCAACGATGGCGTCGCGCAAAGCGCCGGTTTTGACCAAGATGTGCTCGGCATAGAAGCGCGCGGTGGTGACTTTGGCTTGCAAGAAAGTCTCGCCAAACTCGGAGTCACCTTCAGCCAAGGCCTTTTCAGCAGCCAACAAGCCTCGCGCCATTTGCCAGCCTGCCATCAAATTGCCGGTCAACATCAAATAGGGCACGCTGCCGGCGAACGCGGCATTGGGGTTGCCGCGCGTTTGAGCCGCGATGAACAGGGCCGCGTCGAGGAAGGCTTGACGCGCACGATCCAACTCGCGTGCCATCGCATTGGCCGCAGCGGAACCGCTGGCGCGCAAAGCGTCGACGGTTTGGCTGATCTGCGAGGCCAAGGCTTTGGCCGTTTCGCCACCGTCACGGGCGGTCTTGCGTCCCACCAAATCATTGGCTTGAATCGCCGTGGTGCCCTCATAGATGGTCAGAATTTTTGCGTCACGGTAGTACTGCGCGGCGCCGGTTTCTTCGATGAAGCCCATGCCGCCGTGCACCTGAACACCCAAGCTGGTGACTTCCAAGCTCATCTCGGTGGAGTAGCCTTTGACCAGCGGCACCATGAACTCGTAGAAACGCTGGTTGTCTTGGCGCACCGCCGCGTCGGGGTGGTGGTGCGCGGCGTCAAAAGCCGCACCTGCGGTCAAGGCCAAGGCACGACAGCCTTCGATGTAGGCGCGCATGGTCATCAACATGCGCTTCACGTCGGGGTGGTGAATGATGGGCGCAGCACCTGGCGTGGAGCCATCAACCGGACGGCTTTGCACGCGATCACGCGCATAGGCCACTGCCTTTTGGTAAGCGCGCTCCGACACCGAGATGCCTTGGACACCCACCGCAAAACGGGCGGCGTTCATCATGATGAACATGTACTCCAAGCCACGGTTTTCTTCACCAACCAGATAACCAATCGCGCCGCCGTTGTCGCCGTATTGCAGCACCGCCGTGGGGCTGGCCTTGATGCCCATTTTGTGTTCGATGCTGACGCAGTGCACGTCGTTGCGATCACCCAGGCTGCCGTCAGCGTTGACCATGAATTT
>JALRFN010000201.1 GCA_023268425.1 Burkholderiaceae bacterium
TGCGCGGCTCTGCGAAAACGATCGTATTTGGGAATTCTGGATGAACCTGATGCGTCGGATCGAAAAACACATCCTGTGGCGGCAAATCTTGTTCAGTTGGCTGCCACCTCGAAATATCAAAGGCAAACAAGGCGTGTTTGGTCACTTTTGTGCGGGTGGCGATATTCGCTTTTTCCACGAAGCGGCGCTGAGCGGTGATCCGAAGTTAGAAGATTTTTTCACCGAAGAGTACGCGCTCAACCAACTGATCTTCAGTTATCCCAAGCCCTACATCGCCTTCATGGATGGCGTGGTCATGGGCGGTGGCATGGGCATCAGTCAAGGCGCGTCGACACGTGTGGTCACGCCCAGCACCAAGATGGCCATGCCCGAGACCAACATTGGCCTATTCCCCGACGTGGGTGGTGGCCACTTCTTGGCCAAGTGCCCTGGTCACGTGGGCGAGTGGTTGGGCCTGGGCGGGCAAATCATTGGTGCAGGCGATGCTGTGGCCTTCGGCTTGGCCGACGTGGTGGTGGCCGATGAGCGCTTGCCTGAACTGTGGGCGGCTTTACCAGCTTGGGCCGAGGAGGGCGCCCCAGCCTTGGCCGCAGGACTGCGCGCGGCGCACGTCGGCGCCCTGACGCCACACGCTGACCAAATCGACACCATCAACGCCATATACAGCGCTGACAGCCTGGCTGAAATCGCTCAGCGCTTGCAGGCCCACGACAGCGATTGGGCAAAGGCTGCTGCCCAGGTTTTTGCGCAGCGCTCACCCTTGATGATGCACGTGGTCTTGGAGCAAATCCGCCGTGCCCGCAGCATGAGCCTTGAGGACGAGTTGCGCATGGAGCGAGACATGGTGCGCCATTGCTTTCACCTGCGGCCCGGCACCGCCAGCGAGACCGTGGAGGGTGTGCGTGCCCTGGTCATCGACAAGGACAACGCGCCCAAGTGGAACCCACCCACCATCGCAGAGGTCGACCCCGCGATGGTGCAGGCCTTTTTCGACAGCCCCTGGCCTGCCGCCATGCACCCTTTGCGCCATTGGCTTTGAAGGCTGGTTGAACCTGAATCCGGCAGTTGATCGCTCAATTCCCGCTGATCAAGCCCATGAATACAGGCCTGCTTGAGCACGACGCGGCTCACCTGATGGGTGATGTCGCTATGCACCTCACTGAGTAGCCCTGGAACGCGCTGGCCGCGTTGTTCCTCCTTGCTGGCAGGAGCCAGCCGCGTCGTCACGCCTTGCCGGCTCATCCCAGGACCGCCCACTGGGGTGTATCCATCCGCCGGATTTAGGTTGAAAAGCCCGCGACTTGGGCGCGGGCTGATGGGGCTCAGTGCGCGGGCGCGGGGTCGCCGACGGGCGGCGTCGCAGCCTCGGCAGATTTGGGGCGGTCCAGCAAGGCGTCGGTCACGCCAGCGGCCAGCCACATGAACAGCAAGGCGACCCAGGCGGTGATGGCCATCACCGAGCCACCCGTGATGCCCGCTCCAACGGCGCAACCACCCGCGAGCATGCCGCCAAAGCCCATCAACACCGCGCCCACGATGTAGCGTGTCAGCCCGGTGGACTCGGTGAAGGCTTGCAGCTTGAATTCACCCGCGATCAGCGCTGCAAAAAACGAACCGGCGAAGACCCCCAACACGATGCCCACATCAAAGCTGGGCACGAAGTGCGGCTCGTTGATCAAGCCCATCAAGGTGTCGGCTGAAGGCCCCGTGAAGCTCACGCTCTTGATGGGCACCACATCAAACGACCAACTGGCGTGCCATTGCGTGGCCGCCCAGCCCAATGCCACCGATGCGCCCACACCGATGGCGCCCAAAGCGAGCCATTTGCTGGTGCCGCTGCGGCGGGCCAAGACCACGGCGCCGATCAGCATCATGACGGCCAACACCGTGCCACTGTGGGCGGGCAGCATGGCGGCCAAGTTGCGGTGCGCGGCATCGACCAGCCACCATTGCGAAATCGATTCACGCAAAGGCGACAGGCCACCACGCAAAGAGGCTTGTGCACTCACGGTGACGATCAATCCCGCGATCAGTGCGCGCTGGTTGCCTGTGGCTGACAAGACCAGCAAGCGGCTGGCGCAGCCGCGTGCCATGACCATACCGACCCCGAACAGCAAGCCACCGACCACGGCGCCGGATAGTGAGCCGGTGGTGGCGAGTTGACGGATGTGTGAGGTTTCTAAAAAGCCACTGTTGATCATGGCTTGGACGATCAGCAGCGTGGTGGCAAAGGTGAACAGCCAAATGGCGAATTTGCTGCCAATTTGGCCGCGCCAAAACTCAACGGTGGCGGCGCGCAAGCAAAATTGGCTGCGCTGGGCGAGGGCGCCAAACATGGCGCCCACCAGAACGCCCAAAAAGACGGAGACCGTCGGGGTAGACCAGGTGGAGAGGAGTGATTCCATGATGTGTTTCCATTCTTGGCGCTCCTCCCTGCAAGGTGCACCGGCGCAAGCGACGCGGTGAACCCGATCTGTTGCTTCTTGTTTTTATGCCTGCATCATTATGTTTGCATATTTGCGCTTGAGCTTGATGTGCATCAAGCCCAAGCCGCCTTGTCGCTGCGCCGAGACAGCCTTGGGCTGAAGTGGGCTTCAGCGGTGCTGTGATTTCATGGCGCGCTCGACCTCGCGCTTGCCTTCGCGTTCTTTGACCGTGGCGCGTTTGTCAAATTCGGCCTTGCCCTTGGCCAAGGCGATGTCGCATTTCACGCGGCCATTTTTCCAGTGCAAGTTCAGTGGCACCAGAGTGAAGCCGCGCTGCTCGACCTTGCCGATCAAGCGCTCGATTTCATCTTTGTGCATGAGCAGCTTCTTGGTCCGTGCGCTGTCGGCGCGCACGTGCGTGCTGGCCGAAATCAGGGGGTTGATTTGGCAGCCGATCAAAAACAGCTCGCCGTTGCGAATCACGATGTAACCGTCGGTGAGCTGCACCTTGCCTTGACGCAGGGCTTTCACCTCCCAACCTTCCAGCACCACACCGGCCTCAAAGCGGTCCTCGATGTGGTAGTTGAATTGGGCTTTCTTGTTGTCGGCGATGCGCGCTGGCGCCGCCTTGTTGCCCGTGCTGGGTTTCTTGCTGGCCATGTCTTGTGGTTTTGGGTGGGTCACACTCAGGGGGCAATGAACACCCCCCTACAATCGTGCAAAGCCTGAGATTGTATGAAAGTCATTGAAAAAACCGTATTGCTGACCCACAGCGCGCACCAAATGTATGCCTTGGTCACCGATGTGGCGTCTTACCCTGCGTTTTTGCCATGGTGCAGCGAGGGTTTGGTGATGGAGACCCACGATGACGGCGTGACGGCACGGCTGGGCATGTCTTTGGCGGGTTTTACCCACCATTTCGTCACGCGCAACACCATGGTGGCCGACCGCAGCTTGGACATGAGCTTGGTCGATGGCCCGTTTTCACACCTCGAAGGGCGCTGGACATTTCAGGACTTGGGCACGCCCGAGGACCCTGCGTGCAAAGTGGTGTTTGACCTGCGTTACGACTTTTCTTCGGGCATGTTGGCGCGGGTTGTCGGCCCCGTGTTCGACAAAATCGCCGCCAGCCTGATCGACGCCTTTGTGCAGCGTGCAGACGCCTTGTACGGGGAGTGAAGCCCATGCGCGTCGATGTGTTTTTTGCGCCGCATGCCAACGCTGTGTTGCAGCAAACCTTGGCGCTGCCCGAGGGCAGCACGGTGGCAGATGCGTTGACGCGATTGGGTGCGGCCTCCGTTGGCGCCACCTGGCGCGATGCCGTGCACCACGCGCAAACAGGCGCTCTGGGCCTGAGCCTGTGGTCGCGCCGTGTCGAGTTGGGCGAGCGGCTGCGCGAGGGCGATCGCCTGGAGTTGTCTCGTCCCTTGCTCGTCGACCCTAAGGTGGCGCGGCGTGAGCGTTTCAAGGGGCAGGGCAGCAAGACCACGGGGCTGTTTTCCAAAAAGCGGCCGGGCGCCAAAGCGGGCTATTGATTGCTGCTGGCGGCGCGAGCCTTCGCCGCGCTTTGTATACGCCTGCGCAAATGCGCCTAGATACAATCCGCTTTTTGGGAGTTTTCCATGCGCTTACAAGGTCTCGGCCTGACCTTTGACGACGTGTTGTTGGTTCCGGCGTACTCCAACGTCCTGCCCAAAGACACTAGCCTTTCCACCCAATTTTCGCGTGACATCAGACTGAACCTGCCCTTGGTTTCAGCGGCCATGGACACCGTCACCGAAGCGCGTTTGGCCATTGCGATGGCGCAAGAAGGCGGCATCGGCATCGTGCACAAAAACCTCAGCGCTGCGGAGCAAGCCGCGCAAGTGCTTAAGGTCAAACGCTACGAAAGCGGCGTGCTGCGCGACCCCGTGGTGATCACCCCCGAACACACCGTTCGCCAGGTCATGGCCTTGTCCGACGAGTTGGGCGTGTCGGGCTTCCCTGTGGTTGAGGGCAAGCGCGTGGTCGGCATCGTGACCGGGCGCGATTTGCGTTTTGAAAGCCGCTACGACATGGCGGTGCGCGAAATCATGACGCCCGCTGATCGCTTGATCACCGTGCCCGAAGGCACCACGCCCGAAGAAGCCAAAGCCCTGCTGAACAAGCACCGCTTGGAGCGCTTGTTGGTGGTGAGCGATGCATTTGAGCTGCGCGGCCTGATCACGGTCAAAGACATCACCAAGCAGTTGAACTTCCCCAACGCAGCACGCGACGACGCAGGCCGATTGTTGGTTGGTGCCGCTGTCGGCGTGGGGGTGGGCACCGAAGAGCGCGTGGAGGCCTTGGTCAACGCGGGCGTGGACGCCATCATTGTCGACACGGCACACGGCCACAGCCAGGGCGTTTTGGACCGCGTGCGCTGGGTCAAGCAAAACTACCCGCAGGTGCAAGTGGTGGGCGGCAACATCGCCACCGGCGCTGCAGCGCGGGCATTGGTTGAGGCGGGCGCTGATGCGGTCAAGGTGGGCATTGGCCCCGGCAGCATTTGCACCACGCGCGTGGTCGCAGGCGTGGGCGTGCCGCAAATCACCGCCATCGACAACGTTGCCACAGCGCTGCGGGGCACGGGTGTGCCTTTGATTGGTGACGGTGGTGTGCGCTTCAGCGGTGACATTGCCAAGGCCATTGCGGCGGGCGCGAGCACCATCATGATGGGCTCCATGTTCGCGGGCACCGAAGAGGCGCCGGGTGAAGTGATCTTGTACCAAGGTCGCTCCTACAAGAGCTACCGAGGCATGGGCAGCATCGGTGCCATGAAGCAAGGCAGTGCCGATCGCTACTTCCAAGAGGCCACCAGCGACAACCCCAACAACGACAAGTTGGTGCCTGAGGGCATTGAGGGGCGCGTCCCCTACAAGGGTTCGGTGGTGTCCATCGTCTACCAGATGGCTGGCGGTTTGCGCGCCTCCATGGGCTATTGCGGCTGCACGACGGTGGCCGAAATGCAAGAGCGCGCTGAGTTTGTGCAAATCACTTCGGCGGGCTTCCGCGAAAGCCACGTGCACGACGTACAAATCACCAAAGAAGCGCCAAATTACCGCGTGGAGTAATTTTTAGGTATTCATTTGTTCGCGTTGCTTTTATGCTCCTGGGGTGTTCACACCTCAGGAGAAAGCATGGGACTGATTGCATTTTTAAAAGACGCGGGCGAAAAGCTGTTTGGCAGCAGCCCAGAAGTCAAGGCCGCAGTGGCTGAGCCCACCCAAGCCGACAAGGTGGCGGCGGCCAGCGCGGCCGCATCAACGGCCATCAAGGCTTACCTCAAGACCCAATCGTTGCCAGCAGACGCTCTGGACTTGAGTTTCAACGCTGCCGACGGCACGGTGACCGTGGCCGGGGCGGTTGAAAGCCAAGAAGTGCGCGAAAAAGTCGTGCTGTGTTGCGGCAACGTCGACGGCGTCAACGGCGTGCACGACCAAATGACTTGTCCCCCCGGTGAGGCTTGCCAGTACCACACGGTGGTGCGCGGCGATACCTTGAGCGGCATCGCCAAGAAGTTCTATGGCAACGCCAACGCCTACATGAAGATCTTTGAAGCCAACAAGCCGATGCTGAGCCACCCGGACAAAATTTATCCGGGGCAGAACTTGCGCATACCCAACTAAGCGAAGTCCGGGCCGCTAAAATCAGCGGCTTCGGTCACGACGCTTTGCACGGGCCTTGGGGTAACCCAGAGGCCCGTTTTCTATTCATGCAACACGACAAAATCCTCATCCTCGATTTCGGCAGCCAAGTGACGCAATTGATTGCGCGCCGCATCCGCGAAGCCAACGTTTATTGCGAAGTTCACCCCTGCGATGTGAGTGATGCGTGGATCCGCGAGTTTGCGGCGGACGGTCAACTCAAGGGCGTGGTGCTCTCTGGCAGCCATGCCAGTGCCTACGAGGAAAGCACTGACCGAGCGCCAGACGCGGTGTGGTCGCTGGGTGTGCCAGTGCTGGGCATTTGTTATGGCATGCAAACCATGGCCCAACAATTGGGCGGCAAAGTGGAGGGCGGTCAGACCCGCGAATTT
>JALRFN010000232.1 GCA_023268425.1 Burkholderiaceae bacterium
TTGGTCAAAGAAAACGTGCTCATCGACCAAGATGGCCGCATGGGCTTGCTCGACTTCGATGACGGCGGCTGGGGCTACCGTGTGTTTGACCTCGCCACCGCGCTGCTGAAATTCACCGACAGCCCCCACTTCGCCGCCCGCCAAGCCGCGCTGCTCAAGGGCTACCAAGGCGTGCGGGCCATCGAGGTGGCCGCATTGCCTTTGTTCATGGCCTTGCGCGCGGTGACCTACGTGGGTTGGGTGGTGCCGAGGTTGGGCGAGCCCGGCGCTTTGGCGCGCAGTGAGCGCTTCATTCGTGTGGCGCGACAAATGTGCGTCGCTGAGCTTGAGCACAAGTTTGGGGCAGGGGCATAGCGTTCAACTCCTTGCGTCGGCGAAACATGCAGGAGATGTGGTTCCAACATCAGCGATGTTTCAAGGTGTTGCAGCGCAACAATCTCATAATAATCAGGGTTAACCCTAGTTTTGAGCTTTGATTTTTGGCATACTCCCCAACCAAGGGTAAACCCTATGTTGCAAGGAGTATCAAGATGTCCAGCCTCTCTCACGTCGCCCCCGCTTACGAATTGAATGCCATCGCCGGCCTGCGCTCGGGTTTGTTGCTGCGCGCCAGCGCGGCTTTGCGCTCGGCCTTGGTCGCCTGGTTGAACCAGTGGACGCAAGCCTGTGCGCAGCGTCAGTCGCAGGCCTTGCGTGATGTCGCTGAGCGTTTGGTCAACTACGACGTCAACATGGCCGCTGATTTGCGCGCTGCTGCTGATCGCCACGAAACCAGCGCCCGCTGAAGCACCTCAGGCCGCGCAGCGTCTGGGCGCTGCAGTGCGGCTGTAACGCAGGCGCCATGGCCGCGCCTGCGCAGCCACCACAATCCCCCGCTCGCAGTCCGCGCAACAGCCGACTGCGCACAGGCCCTCGCCGCAGTCGGCGGCAGGCGGGCCCCATCGAATGACGGAGGGATGTGGTGATCAACAAAATCACACCAACGCTCGCCGATGCCTTGGCGGGTTTGTTTGACGGCGCGACCTTGCTGGTCGGCGGCTTTGGCGGCTCGGGCGTGCCGGAGGCCTTGCTGAACGGCGTGATCGCCCACGGTGCCCGCGACCTGACGGTGGTCAACAACAACGCCGGCAACGGCGACACGGGCTTGGCGGCGCTGCTGCACACCGGGCGCGTGCGCAAGCTGATTTGCAGCTACCCGCGCCAGGCCGACTCTTGGGTGTTTCAAGACCTCTACCGCGCGGGCAAGATCGAACTCGAAATCGTGCCGCAAGGCAATTTGGCCGAGCGCATGCGCGCCGCAGGCGCCGGCATCGGCGGCTTTTTTACGCCCACGGGCTATGGCACGGACTTGGCCAAGCACGCCGACGGCAGCCCCAAAGAAACCCGCATCATCGACGGCAAGGGCTATGTGTTTGAGACCCCCATCCGCGGCGATTTCGCCTTGGTCAAGGCGCTGCGCGCCGACCGTTGGGGCAACTTGGTCTACCGCAAAGCCGCACGCAACTTTGGCCCGGTGATGGCGACCGCCGCGCGCGTGACCGTGGCCGAGGTGGATGAAGTGGTGGACTTGGGGGAAATGGATCCTGAGACCATCGTCACCCCTGGTATCCACGTGACCCACGTGGTGCCCTTGCACCGCCAGCAGGAGGGCGCAGCATGAGCCACATCGACTGGAGCCAAGTGCAACGCCGCGACAAAGCGGCTCTGGCGGCGCGTGTGGCGCAAGACATGCCCAACGGGGCCTATGTCAACCTGGGCATTGGCATGCCCACCTTGGTGGCCAACCACTTGCCCGAAGGCCGTGAGATCGTCTTGCACAGCGAAAACGGCATTTTGGGCATGGGCCCCGCACCAGCCGAGGGCGAGGAAGACTGGGACTTGATCAACGCCGGCAAGCAAGCCGTGACCTTGCTGCCCGGCGGCGCGTTTTTCCACCACGCCGACAGCTTCGCGATGATGCGCGGCGGGCATTTGGACATTTGTGTTTTGGGCGCCTTTGAGGTGTCTGAGCGCGGCGATTTGGCGAACTGGCACACCGGGG
>JALRFN010000308.1 GCA_023268425.1 Burkholderiaceae bacterium
CGTGGGCGGTGCGCGTGGAAGGGTTGGTGCACAAGCCTCAAACTGTTTCTCTGGATGCCTTGCTGAAGCTGGCGCCCATGGAAGAGCGGATTTACCGATTCCGTTGCGTTGAGGCTTGGTCCATGGTTGTCCCTTGGATTGGCTATTCACTGAGCCACGTTTTGAACGCCGTGCAACCCATGGCTTCAGGCAAGTACGTGAGCTTGGTCACCACCTTGCAGCCCGAAGCCATGCCGGGTCTGCGCTTTGGTGGCATCGAGTGGCCTTACCAAGAAGGTCTGCGCATGGATGAGGCCATGCACCCCCTGACGATGCTGGTTTTCGGCATGTACGGGCAGACCTTGGCCAAGCAAAGTGGTGCGCCGCTTCGGTTGATCGTGCCTTGGAAATATGGTTTCAAAAGCGCCAAGTCACTGGTGACCATTCGGGTGAGCGAGACCATGCCCAAAACCGCTTGGAGTGTCACTGCACCGCACGAATACGGCTTTTACGCCAACGTGAACCCAGAGGTGAATCACCCGCGTTGGAGCCAAGCCAGCGAGCGTGCGCTGGGTGGTGGCTTGTTCGCCAAGCGTGAACCCACGCGCATGTTCAATGGCTACAGCGAGCAAGTGGCCTCGCTTTACGCGGGCATGGACTTGCGAAAGCACTACTGAACATGAGCGCTTGGCGTCGACGCCCGTTGTCGCGGGTCGTCAAGCCCCTGCTGTGGGTGTTGTTGTTGGCGCCATTCGGGCAATTGCTTTACCTTGCCCTGACGAACAGCTTGGGTGCCAATCCGGCTGAGGCCTTGATACGCGCCTTGGGCGATTGGGCCATTCGCATCTTGGCTTTGGCTTTGGCGATCACCCCCATGCGTTTGGTTTTGGCGTGGCCCGCTTGGGGCAGTGTGCGGCGCTTGGTGGGTTTGTTTGCAGCGGCCTACGCAGGCCTTCACGCATTGGCTTATGTGTGGTTGGATCAGGCGTGGGACCTGCTGGCTGTCTGGCACGATGTGCTCAAACGCCCGTTCATCACGGTGGGCATGCTGGCCATCTTGCTGTTGGCGCTGTTGGTCCTGACCTCACCGAGAAGCGTGGCCCGCCGACTGGGGACACAGCGTTGGCGGCGTTTGCATCGCAGTGTTTATGCCGTGGCACTGTTGGCGGTGCTGCACTTTTGGTGGATGCGTGCGGGCAAGCAAAACTTCGCCGAAGTCTGGCTGTGGGGCGGCCTATTGGCCGCCTTGCTGGCCATGCGTTGGCCCGCTGTGGCTCAGCGCCTTCAGGCTTGGGGCAGCATGCGCTCCAAAGCCCACTGATCGGCATAAGTGTCACGCTCTCGGATCACCGTGACCTGATCGCCGTCAATCAACACTTCCTTGGCGCGGTTGCGCGTGTTGTAGTTGCTGGCCATGCTCATGCAATAGGCCCCGGCTGAGGCCACAGCCAAGACATCACCTGTTTCGATGGCCAGTTCACGGTCACGGCCAATCCAGTCGCCGCTTTCGCAGATGGGGCCAACCACCGTCCAGGTTTGCGTAGTTGCGCTGCGCGTTTGGGTGGGCAGGATTTCGTGGAACGCTTGATAAAGCGCAGGCCTGGGCAGGTCATTCATCGCGGCGTCCACGATGCAGAAGTTCTTGTGAGCGCCGGGCTTGAGGTATTGCACCTCGGTCAAACAAACCCCTGCGTTGCCCACCAAGGAGCGCCCAGGTTCGATGAATATGGTTTTGTTCCCCATGCCTCGGGCATCGATCAATGCCAGCAAGGCGCGCCACAGCTCATCGGCGTTCGGGGGCGTGTCTCCGGCGTAGTCAATTCCTAAGCCGCCACCAAAATCAATGTGCGCGATCGGCACGCCCTGTGCCTCAACGGCTTGAACCAAGTCCAGCATCTTGTTCATCGCGTCGAGGTAGGGGGCTGTCTGCGTGATTTGCGAGCCGATGTGGCAATCGATGCCAACCACCCGCAAGCCAGGCAGCGCGTGGGCGTGCAGATAGGCCTGCAGGGCATCCTCGTGTGCGATGCCGAATTTGTTGTCTTTCAGGCCAGTCGAAATGTAGGGGTGGGTTTGGGCGTCCACGTCCGGGTTGACGCGCAGACTGATGGGAGCTTGGACCCCCATCGCAACGGCCACCGCGTTCAAGGCCTCCAACTCGGCCAGGCTTTCAATGTTGAAACAAGCGATGCCGACGTCCAAGGCCGCGCGCAATTCGGCCCGCGATTTGCCCACGCCAGAAAAAATGATGCGATTCGCTGGGCAGCCGGCTTGCAGCGCACGCGCCAACTCACCGCCGGAAACAATGTCCAAGCCACACCCGGCTTGGACGAACAGCTGCAGCACGGCCAAATTGCTGTTGGCCTTCATGGCATAAAAAATCTGGGCTGACCGCCCAGCCAAACCACGCTGATAAGCCGCCAGCGCTTGCAACATTGCGGCTTTGGAATAAGCGAACAAGGGCGTGCCATGGGTCGTCGCCAAGGTCTTGAGTGCAACTTGCTCCAAGTGCAAATCACCATCTTGGACGTGAAGGGCAGAGCCGTGGGGAATGCGCATGGCGGTGGACTCGGTGGATCAGGCGGTGTGGTGGGCGTCGGTCGCAGGCCCTTGTGCTGCGGGCACCAGCGGGCCTTTTTGGCCGCAGGCGCTGAGGCCGCAAACCATCACAGCCAACAAGGCCATGCGGCGCAAGCGCGAACGGGGCGCTTTTAAAATGCGGATCAACATGAGGGTGGCATTGTAATGACAGATCTGGAATACATGGGCGAGGCCGAGGCCTTGCTGCGCGCGGTTGAATTGGGATGTGACGCACTCAACGACGACACCGAAGCCGACATCGACAACCAACGTGTTGGCGGCATGATCACCATGACTTTTGCGGATCGCTCACAAGTCGTGGTCAATTTGCAAAAGCCACTGCACGAGGTCTGGTTGGCCTCGCGCGAGGGCGGTTACCACTACAAGTTCGATGGCACCCAATGGCGTGACACCAAGACATCGCGGGATTTTTTTGATGACTTGAGCGCCGCCATCAGCTTGCACGCAGGCAAGCCCTTGCGCATCTGCGCTTGAGCGGCTCGTTCCTGGCCCCTTTGATGTGTCAGTGAACGCGGGCCAGGGTGAGCAAACTCTGTCAGTTGTTGCGGAACAAGTCCAAGATGTTCTTGCGCTCGTCGGTGTTCACGCTGGGGGTTGCGCCTTCGGTGGGGGCGGCAGACAAGTCCACGTCGATGCTGTCAATGCCCTTGCCCGGGGTGTATTCGTCGTAATACCACTCGCCGCCAATCTTGGTGACACCTGGCGGGGGCAGCAGCGTGGCCTCGGGGACATCGGCCAGCGTGGGGGCCATGTAATCGATCCAAATGGGCAAGGCGGTGCCGCCGCCTGTTTCTCTGCGGCCCAGTGGTTTGGGTGTGTCGTACCCGACCCAAACGGCTGCAACCCGCGTGGGTTGGTAGCCCACGAACCAAGCGTCCAGCGAGTCATTGGTGGTGCCGGTTTTGCCAAATAAGTCAGCCCGCTGCAGCTCACGGCGCGCGCGTTGCGCGGTACCAGAGCGTGTGATTTCGCTCAGCATGTTGCTCATCATGAAGGCATTGCGTGCGGGAATCGCTCGACCTTCTTCCGTCAACGGCGTGGGCTTTTGTTGAAAGATCGTGTGGCCCCGCTGATCGGTGATGCTTTGGATCAGCGCGGGCGCCACGCGGTAGCCGCCGTTGGCAAACACGCTGTAAGCGGTGATCATCTGCAAAGGCGTGACGGAGCCAGCACCTAAAGCCATGGTGTAGTAGGGCGGGATTTTGTCGCGTTCAAAACCAAACCGCGTGGCCCAATCTTGCGCCGTTTTGGGCTGAATGACGCGCAACACGCGGATCGAAACCATGTTTTTGGATTGGGCGAGACCCCGTCGGGCTGACATGGGCCCACTGAATTTGCCATCGTAGTTCTTGGGTTCCCAGGCTTGCCCGCCCGTTTCTTCTGCGGTGAAGAACAAGGGCGCGTCATTGATCACGGTCGAGGGTGTCAAGCCGCGCTCAAAAGCTGCCGAGTAAATGAAAGGTTTGAAGCTGGAGCCAGGTTGCCTCCACGCTTGCGTGGCGTGGTTGAACTGGTTGGCGCCAAAGTCGAAGCCCCCCACCAAAGCGCGAATCTGGCCCGTGCGTGGATCCATGGATACCAGTGCGCCCTGCACTTCCGGCGTTTGGGTGATTTCCCAGCTGTCATTGCCACCAGGAGTGACGCGAATCACGGCGCCTCGCACGATGCGTTGTGCAGGCGGAACGCCCTGGGTCAAGGACGCTTTGACGCCGCGCAAGCCCTTGCCCTCAATCGTGATGGCTTGACCGTTTTGGATCACGGCCTGGACGCGATTGGGATTGACCTCAGTGACCACGGCAGCCTTCAAATCGCCCTGATCGTTGTGGACTTCAAGGGCGTCGTCAATCGCCTCAGCTTGCTGCTGAGGGTCGCTGGGCAGCGTGATGGTGGTCTCTGGGCCTCGGTAGGCTTGGCGCGATTCGAACTCCATCAAACCGCGGCGCAATGCGGCGTAGGCCCATTCTTGTTCTTTGGCGTTGATGGTGGTGGTGACGTTCAAGCCACTGCTGTATGCGGTCTCGCCATACTGTTCCAACATGCTGTTGCGCACCATCTCTGCGATGTAATCGGCGTGCGTGTTGGCCTCGCGCCCAGGTCGGCGCAACTGCAGCGGTTCGGCCTTGGCTTTGAGTGCTTGCGCGTTGGTGATGAAGCCGTTGGCTTCCATGCGACCGATGATGTAGAGCTGACGCTGGCGTGCCCGCTGGGGGTTGCGCACGGGGTTGTATGCCGACGGCGCTTTGGGCAGGCCTGCCAACATGGCGGCTTCAGCGATCGTGAGTTGTCCTAAGGGCTTGCCAAAGTAGGTTTGCGCCGCCGCGCCAAAACCATAGGCGCGCTGGCCCAGGTAAATGTGGTTCATGTAGATCTCGAGGATCTGTGCCTTGCTCAGGTTGTATTCCAGTTTGAGTGTCAGCAGGATTTCGTAAATCTTGCGCGTATAAGTTTTCTCGCTGGACAGGTACATGTTGCGCGCCACCTGCATGCTGATGGTCGACGCGCCTTGGCTCTTGGATCGGTTGACGTTGGCGAGCACGGCGCGCGCCATGCCCTTGAAGTCGATGCCTGAGTGTTCAAAAAAGTTGGCGTCCTCGGCCGCCAGTACGGCGTGAACCATCATTTGAGGGATGGACTGGATGGGGATGAATTCCCGCTTCTCTTCACCAAACGTGGCCAGTTCGACACCGTCCGCACTGAACACGCGCAAGGGAAGCTTGGGGTTGTAGTGCGTGACCGCATCCAAGTCCGGTAGCTTGGGGTAGGCCATCGCCAAGGCCAGGGTCAGCAACAGGGCAGCACCCAGTGCGCCTGCGACCAACAAGCCAAAGAGCTGCATCAGGCGTGTGCCCCATGAAATGCGTTTGGGGGATTCGGCGCGAGCGGTCGGGTGGTCGGGGGAGTTGTTGGCTGAGCTCATGACGGCTTGGAGAGGGAGTGCGGCGATTATAAAAACCAAGGTTTGAATTCAAAACCACCTCGCCTGCGGCGCCGAGAGGGTGGGGCGGCTTTACCGCTGTTGGGGAATGTGCTCATGGCAAAGGCGAGTCGTTGAGCGCAGCTGGATGCGCACTGAAACGCGCAAAGCGCATGGAAACGCACATAAACATGAAACTCGCGTCCAAATAATGAATACCAAATAAATACTATGTATTATTATTTATTGTTTCAGTGCCCTCAAAGTATTTGGTCCTTGCTATGTTCAATCCTTGGCGTGCTCAGCCCCATTGGGGCGTGAGCCTGCAGCCTGGTGCCTTGGCTGTCACAGAGTGGTTGCCGCGCAGACGCGGACCCTGGCGTTTGGGGCGGCAGCTTCAGCAGCCCTTGCTCAGCGCCGAGCCTTGGCTGGACACGGGTGAGTGGGTGGATGCGCTCGCAGCCTTGCAAGTCACTTGGGATGCACCCGCGGCGGCAGTGTCCCTCGCCATCGATGACTTGGCGATGAACGAAGCTGAACTGGCCTTCCCGACTTGGTTGCAGGCGGATGATTTGGTGGCTGCCGTTGCGCAGGCTTGGAGCGATCAGCTGGGCGGCTCAGAGGCTTGGGCCTTGGACCACCAGCCCTTGGCGGATGTGGACAACTGGCGCGCCGAGGTGGACTTGCCTTATCGGGTGTTCGGATTGGTTCAGCAGCAAGTGGACGGTGTTCGCGAAGCCCTGGCCGGTCACCACTTGCAGTTGCAGCGGCTGCAGCCCAGCAGCCTGGCGCTCTACCACGGGGTGATGGAGGCCGTGGCCACATCGGTTCCGCATTGGGTGTTTTCGCTGAGCGATTGCCGCTTGTCGGCCATGGGCCCCAACGCCCACGGCGCGTGGGTCAGCCGAGCTTGGCCTCTGCCGCAGCATGCCGACACCTCGCCCGAGGCCGGCCGTGCGTTGGCCGTCACCCAGGGCGATGGCTCACCCTGGTGGGCGGCGGAGCTTTTGGAGCCCATGTTGGCATTTGTCGAGCGCGAAACGCAAGAGCGAAGCTGGCCTGAGCTGCGTTGGGTGGTCTTGGGCGAAACGGGGCCTTGGGGTCAGACATTGGCGCAAAGTTTGGCGGTGTTTTGGTCGCGCTTGCCCCATGTCCAAGAGGTGCAGCGTGTCGACGCCAGCACCTGGTCGGATGGCTTGGACGCGCGGGGTGCTGTTTGGCCTGCGCACGAGGCGAGTGCATGAAGCTGTATGCCGTCAACCTCATGCCGCACCGGCTTTGGGCGCGCCAAGCGCATCGCCGCCGCTTTGTGCGAGAGGCCGCGTGGGCGGGGGTGTTGCTGCTCCTGTTGTTGGCCGCAAGCTGGACCGCCTTGTATGTCCAGCGCGAACGCCAACAAGCGCAAATCGCCCAATACCGCCAGCATTTGGCCCAAGCCCAAGCCGTGGCTTCGCAGCGCCAGCGGGCGCAAACCGCCATCCAGGCCATCGAGCGCCAGCGCCAGCAAGTGGAAAGTCTGTGGCAGCAGCAGCTAGGGGTCTTGGACTTGTGGGGGCGGGTGGCCAAGGCCTTGCCTGCGGGCACCTACCTCTCCGCCTTGCATTGGACGCCCAGTGGGCGCAGCGTGACTGGCGTGGCCATGACTGAGTCGGACGCTTTGGCTTTTCAGCAAGCCTTGGGGGCGCCGCTGCCGGGTTGGCAGGGCTTTGCTTTGCAGGAGCTCAGTGCACAAGCCGCTGAGCGAAGCCATCAACAGTTGGGCAAGCGCTTTGTCATGCGCGCACTGCCGAACGAACAGAAGGGCCAGCGGTGATGGATTGGCGGGCGTGGCGTGATTTGGAATTGCGTGATGTGTTGGATTGGCCTCTGGCCGCACAGCGCACCTTGTTGCTGGCCACGGGTCTGGGCATCTGGGTGTTGTTGGGGCTGTTGCTGGCGTGGCCGATGTGGGACGAGTTACAAGCCGCGCAGCGCCAGCACCAACAGCTGGAAACCCAAGCCACAGCGCAACGCATGGCCGCCGCGGATTGGCCGCAGGTGCAGCGCCAACACGCGCAAGCGCAGCAGCAATGGCGCGTGTTGCAGCGCCGTTTTCCGGAGCGCTTGCAGCCCCAACAAGCGCTGGAGGTGTTGGATGAATTGGCCAAACGCCACCACATCGACATCCAAGCGATGCGTGTGCAAGGCGTGACCCGGCAGGATACGCACCAAGAACAGGCGATTCGAATCGAGGCCACGGGCGATTACCACGATTGGGGGCGCTGGATGGCGGCATTGCTTGAGGCCGAGCCCGTGATGTGGATCTCAACGCTGGAAGCGGGCAGCGCCGACGCGCGCGGTGGACAGGTCAAGCTCGCCATGACCGTGGTCTGTGCCGCACAGCCCGAAAAGCCCAAGGAGCCGTCATGAGGATCTTGGGCGTGATGGCTGTGGTTTTGGCACTGGTTGCTTGTGACGCCAACGTGGATGCGCCGCCAGTGGCGATCGCGCCAAGCCCGGCGGTGTCGGCCGTGGGTGCGCCGAAAGTCCCGCTGTTTGAACCCAAGCCTGAATACACCGGAGGTGGTGTATTTGCGCCTTTTTCAGGCATGCGTCGCTGGATGAAAAATGCCGCGGAGCAAGCCCCAGTTGCCGAAGACGCGCCCCCCAATCCGCTGCGCGACAGTGGTTTGGACGCGATGCGCTACGTCGGTTACTTGCAGCGTGATGGGCAGCGCGTCGCTTTGCTGAACGTCGCCGGACAAGTGTTCGCGGTGCGCGTGGGGCAACGGGTGGGGGTCGAAGGTGCGCGTGTTCGGCGCATCGGCGAGCAAGCCTTGGCCTTTGATTTGCCCTGGAATGGGCGCGGTGCAGAGGCGCTGGTGCTGCCCCAGTTGCGTTTATCGAAAGAAGACCGTCATGCAAACGATCCGAAGTAAACAAGGGCCCACATTTGACCAACGTTGGCGGTCGTGGCGCTTGACTTGGCTGATGGCCATCGCGATTCAGGCCCATGCTGCTCCGCAGTTGGTGGATGTGCAGGTGTTGGCGCCTGCTGGCGCCCGTGAGGCCACGCAAGTGGTGTTGCGATTGAGTGAGTCGGCCGATCCGGTGCGCTGGTTCCCTTTGCAGGGGGGGCGGGCGTTGGTGCTCGACTTGCCGGGGGTGGCCTCGGCTGTGGGTCGCCATGTCCTGGCGCCGCCTGACTCGCTGGCTCAGCGGGTGACGGTGGCCGCGAATCGACAGCAAACGCGCGTGGTCTTGCATCAACGTGAGTCAGCGGATTTCCGCGTCGAGCAAAGCGCAACGGCCATTCGGGTGCACCTGTCACGCGTCGAGTCGACTGCGGTGTCGCCAGCGGCTTCAAGCCCCCGGGACATGCCCGGCCCCATCGAACATGCGAGCCAAGCGCGCGACCTTGAAACCACTTCGAAGCCCAGTGTTGCGCCTAGCGCCTCCGTGGCGCCCCCAAGCCCACTGACGCCTGAGGCACCGTCGACGCGCGAGCCTGGGGCACAGCCCAAGCTGCAGGCGCATGTGGCTGCTGTCGTGCCTCCGGCGGCGCGCGCGCCCGGCACCCCTGAGCCCCAGCCGCCGGTGTCCGCGCTCAGCCTCGAAGAAGCCAAGGCATTGTTGGCGCGGGTCAAAGCTGAAGCGGGTGCCCGGCTTGCGCCCGATGTGTTGGACAAGCCCTCTGGCCAGATGTCGCCGCCGCTCGCGCTCGCGCTCGAGCGTGGCGCGTCAGCCCCAGCCCCAGCCCCAGCCCCAGCCCCAGTGGCACGCACGCTCGCAGCGCCTCGCGAGGTGGCACCGGCTGTGGCGCCGCGCCACCTGCCCCCCGCGTCGTCTGAGGTGGCTGCGCAAAGCCGTGCAAATCAAGAAGAAGAGCGCCTGATTTCTTTGCAGTTTCAGTCGATTGATATTCGCTCGGTGTTGCAGGCGATTGCGGATTTTTCAGGCTTCAACGTGGTCGCCTCAGACGGTGTCAAGGGCGAACTGACGGTGCAACTCAAAGAGGTGCCTTGGCGTGAGGCCTTGCAAGTGATTTTGGATGCCAAAGGCTTGGGCATGCGTGAGCGTGATCACGTGATTTGGGTGGCGCCCAAGGCTGATTTGTTGGCCGATCAGGAAAACGAGCTCAAAGTGCGTGAGGCGAGTCGCCAATTGGCGCCACTGACCAGTGCGGTGTTCCGTTTGAATTACGCCAAAGCCAATCAGGTCTTGGCCCAAATTGACGCATCATCCAATGCAGGGCGCGACCGTGCGCCTGATGCGGCGCCGAAGTCAGGGCTGCAGCCTTTGCCGCCCAAGACGCAAACACGCGCAGGCAGCTTGTTGACTTCGCGCGGGGTGGCCTTCACTGATGTGCGCACCAATCAGCTCTTTGTCACCGACACCCAGGTGGCTTTGGATGCCGTGCGAGCATTCATCCAGGCGGTGGATGTGCCGTTGCGACAAGTCATGATCGAAGCCAAGATCGTTGAAGCCGATGACACGTTCAGTCGCAATTTGGGCGTCAAGTTGGGTGTGGGCAACACCTCCAACGTGACACTGGGGCCTCGCATTGGCATTGGACCCAACTACAACGCTGTGAGTGCCACGGGCTCGACTTCGGTCTTGCCTTTTGTGAATTTGCCCGCCAGTGGCATCAAGGGGGCTGAAGCCGCCACCTTTGCGATTTCCTTGTTTGGGGCATCTGCAAGTCGGTTTTTGAACTTGGAGGTGTCGGCGCTTGAGGCAGATGGACGCGGCAAGATTGTGTCCAGTCCGCGCATCGTGACCGCTGACCAAGTCAAAGCCACCATCGAGCAAGGCACCGAGTACCCGTATCAGACCGCCACCTCCAGCGGGGCGACGGCGGTGGAGTTTCGCAAAGCCAATTTGAAGTTGGAGGTTTCGCCTCAAATCACCCCGGGCGGTCACATCATTTTGGAGGTGGACATCAACAAGGACTCGCGTGGCGAAACGACAGCGGCGGGCATCGCGATCAACACCAAACATGTGCAAACCCAAGTCTTGGTGGAGAACGGGGGCACCTTGGTGATTGGGGGGATCTTGGAGGAATACGAGCGCAATGAGGTCGACAAAGTCCCTGGTTTGGGTGACCTGCCGATCATTGGAAATGTGTTCAAATCAACCCGCAGGCAAACAGACAAAGCCGAGGTGGTGGTGTTTTTGACGCCGCGTATCGTTCAACAACAAGAATCGGGAATCACAAGTGATCGCACTGGTCGGTATGCCAGGGTCGGGCAAATCAACGGTTGCTCGGATGCTGGCCAAGCGTCTGGGACTGTCGCATGTGGACAGTGATCACGAAATTGAACGCAGCATCGGTTGTTCCATTCGCGAGTTTTTCACCGATCACGGCGAAGATGCGTTTCGTGATGTAGAAGTCGAGGTCATCGACCGGTTGACACGGTCTGACCACGGCATCTTGGCCACGGGTGGTGGTGTGGTGCTGCGCAGCGAAAACCGAGACGCTTTGCGCGATCGCTGCCACGTCATCTACTTGCGCGCCTTGCCTGAAGACATTTATCGGCGACTGCGGCACGACCGCGCGCGGCCACTGCTGCAGGTGCGTGATCCCCTGCAACGCCTGAAAGATTTGTACGCGGTGCGCGACCCGCTGTACCGTGACGTCGCGCATTTTGTGATGGAAACCGGCAGGCCAAGCGTGGCCACGCTGGTCAACATGATCGCCATGCAATTGGATATGGCGGGCCTGTCGCCTGCCCAGGATAGCAATGAACAACACTGTTCTTGAGCCCTTCAAGCCTGAACCTCTGGCTACCCAAGCAACCCGTGTGTCGATTGATTTGGGTGCGCGCAGTTACGACATTTGGATTGGTGCTGGTTTGTGGTCCGAGGCGGCAGCCTGGCAGGGCCTTCCCAAAGCTGCCATGGCCGTGGTGGTGACCAACACCACCGTGGGGCCGTTGTACGCTGACGCGCTGAAGCAAGCCCTTGAGCCCCACTACGCGCGCATTGAGGTGGTGAGCCTGGCCGATGGCGAGCAGTTCAAAGACATGGCGCACCTGCAACAGATTTTGGACGCCATGCTCGAGTGGCGCGCAGACCGCAAGACCGTGGTCTTTGCGCTGGGCGGTGGCGTGGTGGGCGACATGGCCGGTTTTGCGGCAGCCTGTTACATGCGAGGTGTGCCTTTTGTGCAGGTGCCGACGACCTTGCTGTCGCAAGTCGACTCGTCAGTCGGCGGCAAAACGGGTGTCAACCATCCCTTGGGCAAAAACATGATTGGCGCGTTTTATCAGCCTGCTCGTGTCATTTGCGACTTGGACGTCTTTCGCACGTTGCCCGCACGTGAATACGCGGCGGGTTTGGCCGAAGTGATCAAGTATGGGCCGATTGCGGACATGGCCTTCTTTGGTTGGTTGGAGGGCAACGCTGAGGCCTTGGTGGCGCGTGACGTGGCGGTGCTGACCGCTGCGGTGCGCCGCAGCTGTGAGATCAAAGCTTGGGTGGTGGGACAAGACGAGCGCGAGGGTGGCCTGCGGGCGATTCTCAACTTTGGCCACACCTTTGGTCATGCCATCGAGACGGGCATGGGCTACGGCGAGTGGCTGCATGGCGAAGGGGTTGCCGCAGGCATGGTGATGGCGGCGGACCTGTCCCAGCGCCTGGGCTTATGCGACGCCCGTTTGCCACAGCGCCTGCGCAACATGTTGCAGCAGGTGGGCTTGCCGGTGCAGGGCCCGTGGCTGGGCGCGGAGGAGCGTTTGGCTGCCGCGCAGCGTTATTTGGCGTTGATGCGTCTGGACAAAAAGGCCGAAGCGGGCGCGATTCGCTTTGTCGTCGTTTCCGGTCAGGGGCTTGCTCAGGTGGTCGAGGCACCAGACGCGATGGTGCTTGAGGTGGTGCAGCAAGCGCTGACGCATTGAGCATGGTCGTGGATTGGGCGCCCTATGCCTGTATGCCCGACGCATCCCGCGGCCGGCGTTTTCCTACCGACGAAGCGCCGACACGCAATGTGTTTCAGCGCGATCGCGACCGCGTGATTCACAGCAGTGCGTTTCGGCGTTTGGTCTACAAAACCCAGGTCTTTTTGAACCACGAGGGCGATTTATTCCGCACCCGCTTGACGCACTCCCTGGAAGTCGCGCAACTGGCGCGCAGCATGGCCAGGTCGTTGCGTCTCAACGAGGATTTGGTTGAGGCCATTGCGCTGGCGCATGACTTGGGGCACACACCCTTTGGGCACGTGGGACAGCATGTGCTCAACGACTGCTTAGCGGACTATCAGCCTGATCCTGCGTTGGACACCATGGGCTTTGAGCACAACTTCCAAAGCCTGCGCGTGGTGGATGTGTTGGAGCAAAAATACCCGCACCACGACGGCTTGAACCTGAGTTTTGAAACGCGCGAAGGCGTCTTGAAGCACTGCGCTGTGGCGCGTGCGAGGTGGCTGGAGCAACGCGAGCCTCATGGTGTCGGTGCGCGGTTTTTGTCTGGTCAGGTGCCCTCTTTGGAGGCGCAACTGTGCAATGTGGCGGATCAAGTGGCGTATAACGCGCACGACGTCGACGACGGTGTGCGCTCGGGCTTGCTCAGCCTGGATCAGCTCGAAGACGTGCCGTGGTTGGCGGCCTTGTTGCGAGACATTCGCGGCGAACACCCGGGTTTGGATGCGCGCCGCACCTTGTATGCGTTGGTGCGCCGCATGTTGAGTGACGCCGTTTATGACGTTTTGGCGCACACCAACGCGCAGCTGAAGTCTGCCCGCCTGCATTCGGTCGATGAGGTCAGGGCAAGCGCGCGGGAGTGGGTTGGTTTTTCACCTGACATGCGGACAGCGACCCGACACCTCAAAGCCTTCTTGTTTGCGCGCTTGTATCGGCACCCGCAGGTGGTCGACAACATGGCGCGAGCGGAGCGGGTCATGCGCGACTTGTTTACCCATTACCGACAACAGCCCAAGGCCTTGCCCACGCGCCACCGTCAGCAAGCGCCCACCCACGAACGCGCTGTGGCTGATTACTTGGCGGGCATGACCGATCGCTTTGCGATCGCAGAGCACGCACGCGTGACCGGGTCTGCTTTGTTCGCCGCGGAGGCGTGATGGCCAGGCGCGCACGAGCGGTACTCCCTGGCTTGCTGCATCAGCTCATGGTGCGAGGCAACAACGACCAGTTGGTGTTTGTCGACGACGAGGACCGACAGACGTGGTTGGACTTGGCTGCCCGTGAGGCCGCCAATTTTGGGGTGGATGTACACGCCTATGTGTTGTTGCCCAATCGTTTGCATGTTTTGGTGACGCCGCAAACCGCGACGGCTTTGTCTGCTTGGATGCAGGCGGTGGGCCGGCGCTATGTGCTGAGCTTCAACCGTCGCCACCAACGCCGCGGTACCTTGTGGGAGGGGCGTTTCCGAGGCGGTGTGCTGCAAGCACACCGATATGCATTGGCGTGCATGGCCTATTTCGATGGTCTTGCCGTCACGGAGGGCTTGGTGCGCCAGCCAGAGGATTGGCTTTGGTCGAGTTACCAGCACTACACGGGTCAGCGCCTTGAAAAATGGTTGCGTCCTCAAGACATGGTTTGGGGCTTGGGCAATACGCCCTTTGCGCGCGAGGCGGCGTATGCGCGTTTGGTCAATGCGGGTCTGAGCCGAGACTTGTTGCGCGCCCTGTGGGACAACGCCAATCACGGATGGCCCTTGGGGGACGGCGCGTTCCTGCGACAGATCGCCGAGTCTACTGGGCAACGCACGCAACGCGGCCGTGCCGGACGACCGCGTCAGGCGCCCACAGCAGCTGGCACTCTAGCTAGCGAATTATCTGTCCCTAATAAATTTCAACTTTTAATTGGCGGGTTTAAATCAATATCTGACCCCAATTAATAATCTCAATTCCCCTTGGGTTTTCCTCTATAGTCGAGCCCCTTGTGAATTCCATTGTTGGAGGGGTCGCCGTGAGCGCTGCATCCATTGCTGAAATGAAAACCGCTGGCCTGTATGACGCCAGCTACGAACACGACGCCTGTGGCGTGGGCTTTGTGGCCCACATCAAGGGCCAAAAAAGCCACGCCATTGTTGAGCAAGCGCTCAAAATTTTGGAGAACCTGGACCATCGTGGCGCCGTGGGTGCCGATGCCTTGATGGGTGACGGCGCCGGCATTTTGTTGCAATTGCCCGACGCGCTGTTCCGCGAGGAAATGGCTCAGCAAGGGGTGGCCCTGCCGCCGGCTGGCGAGTACGGCGTGGGCATGGTTTTCTTGCCCAAGGAACACGCTTCGCGCATGGCTTGTGAACAGGCTGTTGAGCGTGCGATTCACGCCGAAGGTCAGGTGTTGCTGGGCTGGCGCGATGTGCCTGTGAACAAAGACATGCCGATGTCGCCCACGGTGCGCGAGACTGAGCCCATCATTCGCCAGGTCTTCATCGGCCGTGGCGACGATGTGATCGTCCAAGACGCGCTCGAGCGCAAGCTGTACGTGATCCGCAAGACCGCCAGCGCAGCGATCCAGCGCTTGAAGCTGACCCACTCGGGCGAGTACTACGTGCCCAGCATGTCCAGTCGCACGATCGTCTACAAGGGCTTGCTGTTGGCCAATCAAGTCGGCGAGTACTACAACGATTTGAGCGACTCCCGCTGCGTCTCGGCCCTGGGCTTGGTGCACCAGCGCTTCTCGACCAACACCTTCCCGGAATGGCCATTGGCTCACCCTTACCGCATGGTGGCGCACAACGGCGAAATCAACACCGTCAAGGGCAACTACAACTGGATGCGGGCCCGCGAAGGCGTGATGGCTTCCCCTGTGCTGGGTGAAGACTTGAAAAAGCTGTATCCGATCAGTTTCGCGGGTCAGTCGGACACGGCGACTTTTGACAACTGCTTGGAGCTCTTGACCGCAGCGGGCTACCCGATTGCACACGCGGTGATGATGATGATTCCCGAGCCTTGGGAACAGCACACCAGCATGGACGCACGCCGCCGCGCGTTTTATGAGTACCACGCCTCCATGATGGAGCCGTGGGACGGCCCGGCCTCAATTGTGTTCACCGACGGCCGCCAAATCGGTGCCACCTTGGATCGCAACGGTTTGCGTCCCTCGCGCTATTGCGTGACCGACGATGACTTCGTGATCATGGGTTCGGAAGCGGGCGTGTTGCCCGTGCCTGACAGCAAGATCGTCACCAAGTGGCGTTTGCAGCCGGGCAAGATGTTTTTGATCGACCTGGAACAAGGTCGCATGATTGGTGACGAAGAGATCAAAGCCTCTTTGGCCAACGCCAAGCCTTACAAGCAATACATCGAGAACTTGCGCATCAAACTCGACAGCTTGGACACTGGCGCGGTCGAGGCGGGCGTGCCCGAGGAGGCTGCGCTGCTGGATCAACAACAAGCCTTTGGCTTCACGCAGGAAGACATCAAGTTCCTGCTCAGCCCCATGGCTCAAAAGGGCGAAGAGGGCACCGGTTCCATGGGCAACGACAGCCCATTGGCGGTGCTGTCCAACCGCAACAAGCCTTTCTACAACTACTTCAAGCAGTTGTTTGCACAGGTCACGAACCCACCGATCGACCCGATTCGTGAAGCCATCGTGATGTCGCTGGTGTCCTTCATTGGCCCGCGCCCCAATGTGTTGGACATCAACCAAGTCAATCCGCCTATGCGTCTGGAAGTCAGCCAGCCGGTGTTGGACTTTGCCGCCATGGCCAAGTTGCGTGACATCGGTGCACACACGCATGGCAAATTCAAGAGCCACACCATCAACACCATTTACCCGGTGGCATGGGGCAAAGAAGGTGTTGAAGCGCGCTTGGCCTCCCTCTGTGCCGAGGCGGGCGACGCGATCCAAAACGGTGCCAATATCTTGATTTTGAGCGACCGGGCGTCCAATGCCGACAACGTCGCCATCCCAGCCCTGTTGGCGCTCTCTGCCGTGCACCAATACCTGGTGCGTGAAGGTCTGCGCACCAGTGCAGGCTTGGTGGTTGAGACGGGTTCTGCACGTGAGGTGCACCACTTTGCAACCTTGGCCGGTTACGGCGCGGAGGCTGTCCACCCCTACCTGGCGATGCAGACCTTGGTGCACATGCACAAAGACCTGCCTGGTGATTTGTCGCCTGAAAAAGCGGTGGCTAACTACATCAAAGCCATCGGCAAGGGTCTCTCCAAGATCATGTCCAAGATGGGCGTGTCCACCTACATGAGCTATTGCGGTGCGCAATTGTTCGAAGCCATTGGCCTGAACACGGCGACGATCAACAAGTACTTCACCGGCACCCCGAGTAAGGTGGAAGGCTTGGGCGTTTTTGAAATCGCCGAAGAAGCCTTGCGTCGCCATTTGGACGCCTATGGCAACAAGCAAATCCTCAGCACCATGCTGGACGTGGGCGGCGAGTACGCATGGCGCGCTCGCGGCGAAGAGCACATGTGGACGCCAGATGCGATTGCCAAGTTGCAGCACAGCACACGTGCCAACAATTTCAACACCTACAAAGAGTACGCGCAGATCATCAACGATCAGACCAAGCGCCAAA